>NZ_JAWLDS010000042.1:0-24275 GCF_041686535.1 Aquicoccus sp.
TCTGCAATCAGTCTCAGTGGGCCGCCAACCGTGACCTATTGCCAGGTGATCCTGCCGCGGCACGAATCCATGATTGGTGCCGGCTGTCCGATCGAGAGCCTCTACATCGGAAGGTTGCGGCGCAAGCCCGCGCAATTGGCGCAGAGTGTATTGGCAGAGATCGACCGCACGTTGCTGCCGGAGCATTCCAAATCGAGCTATCCGATGCTGCGACCCTTCGAAGCTGTCACGCTGATGCAGCAACGCGCTGCGTGATCTGGCGCATCTGGTCTGACCGTCAGAACGGAGTCCGTGCGTGGAACCGCATGCCCCGGCCACCTTCGGGGTGACGAAGGCGCAGTTCCTCGGCATGTAGCATCATTCGCGGATACTCATCGGCATTGTCAGAATAGAAAGGATCGCCAAGGATGGGGTGACCGAGTGCAGCCATGTGCACGCGCAATTGATGGCTGCGCCCGGTGCGAGGAATGAGGCGTACCCGGCTTTCGCATGCGTCGCTGCGGATAACCTTGTAGTTGGTGATGGCTTGCTTGCCAGTCGCATGGCAGACCATCTGGCGTGGACGGTTGGGCCAATCGACAATAAGTGGCAAGTCGATCATCCCTTCGCGCGCATCGATCCGGCCGTGAACCCGCGTAACGTAGGTCTTTTTGGTCTGCCGTTTTTCGAATTGCAGGCCAAGGTGGCGCTGCGCATGGGGGGTGGCGGCAAAGACCATGACGCCGGATGTGTCGCGATCGAGACGGTGAACCAACAGTGCCGTGGGAAAACGGGCGGCGACACGGGCGAGAAGACAATCGGCCAGGTGCGCACCCTTTCCCGGCACTGACAGGAGGCCGGCAGGTTTGTTGACCACGATCAACGCCTGATCTTCATGCAGGATCTCGGGTGGGTCTTGCGGTGGGTCATAATTGTCCATGGCATTGTTCATGGCCCTGAGCCATACCCCGCGACCGGTTGAGGGGCAACCCGACCTCGGCGAAGTCTGGCAAGCCGGGGCCTTGCGGCCTGTTCGGAGTTGGATTTCGGTGGCGACGTACATGGCGCACCTGAAGATCGAACGTGTGCTGGAGGCGGTTGCCGAAAGCATGGACAGCGCGAACGAATCCCCTGACGGTCGGAACCTTCCGCTTTCTGCCACCGTCTTACTGGTTGTGTGAAAGGTCTTTTCCGGCGTCCGGTTTCGCCGGGGGTATTTAGGTGATGGGCCGCTTGGTTTTAGCGCGGGTTCGGTGAACTTGATTTAGTGAGTGTCGATTTGACCACGCTCACCGAGGACTGGATGGTCACAGAATTCAAGGTCGTCATGCGCTTGGCTCAAATCGGTGGGCTGCGCCAAGGAGCGATGAGTGCGAGGGTCGCCGCCGATTTTCGCTTTGCCGGTCTCTCTGAGGCATTGCGCTCCAGCGAAGGGGGCCCTTGAATATCGGGCAAGGATGGGCTTGGCTGGCAATATGAACGTTGATGCTCCACCTGGCCCGGATGATGCCCCCGACCTCGATGCTGCCTATGCGCTGCGCACGCCTGAAGACAGTCAGCGACTTTACCGCAGCTGGGCGGATAGCTATGATAGCGATTTCGTCGACGAGATGGATTACCGTCTGCCCCAGCACGTGGCGCGCGTGTTTCTGGCAGCTCATCCCAAGGGTCCGGTACTCGATCTCGGTGCGGGAACGGGCGTTATGGGGCTCTTGCTCGAAGGGCAGGTGACACCGGTCGACGGCACCGACATTTCTCCCGAAATGCTGGCAGTTGCCGCACGCAAACAGGTGTATCGGCAGCTTTTCGAAGGTGATCTGACAGGACGGCTGAACGTGGCGGACGGCGCGTATTGCAGCGTCGTGAGCGCGGGGACCTTCACCACCGGCCATGTCGGGCCTGCCGCGCTCGATGAGGTGCTGCGCATTCTGGCTCCGGGCGGATATGGCGTGATTTCGGTTAATGTCCGCCATTGGCAAAGCGAAGGTTTTGCCGATGCCTTTGCGATGCTGCGCCCGCGTCTTGCCTCTTTCGAGCGAATCGAGGTGTCGATATATGGTCCAAGCAACACGGGCCCGCATGCTGATGACAAGGGTTTTGTCGTGCGCTTCCAAAGGGATTGAGCCCAGACCATCATTCGTTCTTGGGAAAGATGCTCGGTCGCATCACGTGCATGCAGGTTGCAAAGGGAAATGGGTGCATGGGTTGAGGTCCGATAAGGAGTATCAGTCGACTGGCAGCACTTTCCCCGGGTTCATGATCCCATTGGGATCAAGTGCCGCCTTGATCGCCCACATCGTAGCCATCGCCACCTTGTTCTTGCGCCGCGCCATGGAAGGCAGTTTCGCAGTGCCGATTCCGTGTTCTGCCGAAAAACTTCCGCCGAGATCAAGGACGATCTCCTCGACCCCTTCCATGAGGCGGTTCATCGTTTCCGGGTCCTGCGTTTTTGGCCAGATCGCATAATGCACGTTGCCATCGCCCAGATGCGACACCACCATCGGCTGCGCACCGGGATCCACGCAGGCGATCATGGTATCGGCGCGTTCGAGAAAGGTGGCCACCTTGTCGAGCGGCACCGCGATATCGTTGTTCTGGATCGGTAGCCGCGACAGGGTCACCTCGGCCGCCGCCTCGCGCCGTGCCCACATCTCGCGGCGCTGGGCCTCGTTCACGGCCACCACCGCATCCAGAACCGCGCCCTGCTCGAACAGGTCTTCAAGCACGCTTTCCAGGTAAGACGCAACAGGTGCGCGCCCATCCGGTCCGGGATTGGCGTCGCGCGGTGACGTGGCACCGACCTCGACGAGGATATTGACCTCATGGGGCGTGTCGAAAGGCTCGCGCGCGCCCTTCACGATCTTGAGATGCTGTTCGACATAGCTGCGCGGCATGTATTCAAAGGCCTCGACCGCACCGCCGGTCGCTTCCTGCAGCCTGTTGAGCAGGGTCAGCGCCCCGTCGAGTGAGGGCGCTGCAACCATCGCGGTGGCATAGGCGCGTGGTTTGGGCACCAGTTTCAGCACCGCACTGGTGATGATGCCCAGCGTGCCTTCGGCGCCGATCATCAAGTGTTTGAGGTTGTAGCCGGAATTGTCCTTGTGCAGTTCCGACATGAGATCCATCACCGAGCCGTCAGGCAGAACCGCCTCGATGCCCAGAACCAGGTCGCGGGTATTGCCATGGCGCAGCACGTTCGATCCGCCCGCATTGGTTGACAGGTTACCACCGATCATCGCGCTGCCTTGCGCCCCGAAGGTGAGTGGAAAGACAAGCCCTTGCTCTTCGGCCGCCGCGCGGATGTCCGACAGGATCACCCCAGCCTCGACAATTGCGAGCCGCGCCTTGGGACGGATCTCCCGGATCCGGTTCATCCGTTCGAGCGAGATCATGATCGCGCCCTCGGCTTGCGCGCCCCCGGCCAGCCCGGTATTTCCCGAAACCGGGACCACGGGCGTGCGCGTCTCATTTGCGAGCTTCACGATTTTGGAGACTTCCGCTGTCGATCCGGGCCGCACGACGGCAAGCGGAGTCCAGGTGTAGGACCCGGTGAAATCGTGGGAATACCGGCCCACATCCGCACCGGTCAGAACACTGGACGCGCCGACAATGGCCTCAAGTTTCTCGATCATATGCGATGGCCTCCCCCGCCTCAAGGTGGCGCCTTTCACGCGCCGAGGCAAGTGCGGCCGGTCAGAGACGGGACGACCCCGACCGACGCTGTCGTCAAGCGGCGCGGCCCTGTTCGATGAAACGGGCCAGGTGGAAATCCTGATCGCCCCATTCATGGTCGATCATCACGAGACGCTTGGCGAAATGGCCCAGGTCGTATTCCCATGTCATCGCGATACCGCCATGCATCTGGATCGATTCCTCGGCCACAAGCCGCCCGATCCGCCCGATCGAGTATTTCGCGGCGGCGATGATTCGGGCGCGTTCCGGACCCGCAAGCGCCATCGCATTGGCGGCGTTGATCACCGCGCTGCGCGCCTGTTCGATCTCAAGCAGCATTTCTGCCATGCGATGTTGCAGCGCCTGGAACTTGCCGATCACCACACCGAACTGTTTCCGGGTGCGCAGGTATTCCATGGTCATCTCGCGGATCGTCTGCATGATGCCCAGCGCCTCGGCCGAGAGCGCCAGAACGGCGCGGTCGGCGGCCTCCTGCAACATCTCTGCGCCTGTGCCCTCCTGGCCCAGCAACTGGCCCTCGGCGCCCTCGAGCGAAAGCTCGGAGGCCCGGCCGCCGTCGAAGGTGGCATACTCGCGCAGTCTCACCTGATCGGGAGCGACCAGGAAAAGCGACATGCCCTTGTCGGTGCGCGCCGAAACGATGAAACCGTCACAGCCGGGGGCATATTTCACAACCGACTTCGCACCGGTGAGCACCCACCCGTCGCCGTTGGCTTCGGCCCGGGTCTCGACATCGGTGAGATCATAAAGCGCCTGTGGCTCTTCGGCGGCAAGCGCATAGCGCGCGGTACCCGCGATGATGTTCTCGACCGCGTCCGAAAGGCCCGCGGCGGCAAGGATTGGCCCGGGGACCAGCGCGTTGTCCATCACCGGCTCATTCACCAGCCGCTTGCCCATTTCCTCGAACACCACGGCAATGTCGAAACCTTCGCCGCCGAACCCGCCCTGATCCTCGGGGAACAGCGCGGCGATGACACCCAGCTCGGCCAGCGCCTCGTATTGCGCGGGCTGAAAGCCCGGTTCGCCATTGCCGGCCTCGACACGGGCGGTTAGCGGGTATTTGTCCCGCAGGTAACGGTCGATCGTGTCGGCCAGCATTCGGCGGGTATCGGTGTGGATGAATTCCATGTAATGCCCCCCTTCAGAGCCCGACAATCATCTTGTTGATGATGTTCTTCTGAATCTCGGTCGATCCGCCATAGATCGTGGTCTTGCGGTGGTTGAAATAGACACCCGACGCGTTCTGGAACCCTTCTGGTGCGACATAGGGACCATTGAACCCGGGATCGTCCGCCTCGGGGGTGAGCGCCTGTGCGCTGCGGCCAAGGGCGCGGCGGGTCAGATCCGTCAGTTCTTGTTCGATCTCCGTGCCTAGGATCTTGAGCATCGAGCTCTCCGGCCCAGGTGCGCCACCGGCCTCGGCCTGTGCCAGAACCCGCAGGTTGGTGATTTCCATGTTCATCAGGTCGATCTCGACCCGGGCCATGCGGGCGGCAAAATGCGGGTCTTCAGCCAATGGTTTGCCGTTGCGTTTCTGGCTGGAGGCCAGTTCCTTGAGCCGGGCAAGCTCCTGATTGGACTTGCCCACGCCGGCGATATTGGTGCGCTCATGCGTCAGCAGATACTTGGCATAGGTCCAGCCCTTATTCTCCTCGCCCACCAGGTTTTCGACGGGGACTTTCACATCGCTGAACCAGACCTCGTTGACCTCGCGACCGCCGTCTATCGTCTGGATCGGGCGGACCTCGATTCCGGGGCTCTTCATGTCGATCAGCAGGAAGGAAATCCCCTCTTGTGGCTTGCCCTCTGTCGAGGTGCGCACGAGGCAGAAGATCCAGTCGGCATGCTGGCCCAGCGTCGTCCATGTCTTCTGGCCGTTGACGATGTAGTGATCGCCCTCGCGCACCGCGGCGGTCTTGAGGCTGGCAAGGTCCGACCCGGCGCCCGGCTCGGAATAGCCCTGGCACCACCAATGGGTGCCGTCGCACATCCGCGGCAGGTAATAGTCCTGCTGTTCCTTCGTGCCGAATTTCATCAGCACCGGACCAAGCATCCTGAGCCCGAATGGCAGCAGCCGGGGTGCGCAGGCATAGGCCATCTCTTCCTCGAAGATGAACTGCTTGACCGGGCCCCAGCCGGTGCCGCCGAACTCGGCCGGCCATGAATAGGTGAGCCATCCCTTTTCGTGCAGGATGAGTTGCCAGCGCAGCATGTCATCCTTGGTCAGATGCGACTCGCTTCGAACCTTGCGCGCAAGATCCTTGGGCAGGTTCTCGGCCAGCCAGCCGCGCACTTCGTCGCGGAATTCGATTTCTTCCTGTGTGAAATTGAGATCCATCCCGGCCTCCTCAGCTTGCAGCGCGTTTGTTGAGGTCGTCAAAGCTTTCGCCATTTTCGACCATGTCGATGATGAGTTGCGCCGGTTTCCAGAACTTGGGATCTTCCTTCTCGAATTCGCGCAGATCTTTCAGGACATTTTCCAGGCCATACATGTCGGCATATTTCATCGGCCCGCCGCGGTAGCGCGGAAAGCCGTAGCCGAACAGGAAGGTCACGTCGATATCCGAGGGTTTGAGTGCGATGCCCTCTTCGAGAACCTTGGCGCCTTCGTTGATCATCGCAGCAAGATAGCGGCGGATGATCTCTTCTTCGGTGAACTCGCGCGGTGTGATGCCAAGATCGCGACGCGCCTCATCGATGATCTTTTCGGCGTCCGGATTGGGGGTGCCTCGGCGATCACCTTCCTTGTAGACGTACCAGCCTTTTCCGGTCTTTTGCCCGAACCAGCCGTTCTCGCACAGCCTGTCGGCGATGGTGCCGCTGTAGCGTTCGTCATTCGAGCGCGTCGCGGCCTTGTTCTTGCGGTTGGACCAACCAATATCGAGGCCAGCAAGGTCGGCCATCGCGTGAATCCCCATCGGGTAGCCGAAATTCACCAGCGCCTCGTCAACCTTGTAGGGCGAGGCCCCGTCTTCGACCATGTAAGCTGCGGCGGTGGCATATTTGCCGAGGATCCGGTTTCCGATAAAGCCGTCGCACAGGCCAGCCCGCACCGGCACCTTCTTCATCTTCTTGGCCAGGTCGAAGCCGGTGGCGATGGCGTCATCCGACGCTTTTGTGGGGATAACGATCTCCAGCAGCCGCATGATATTGGCCGGTGAGAAGAAATGCAGCCCGATCACGTCCTCGGGCCGCGACGTGGCCGACGCGATCTCGTCGATATTGAGGTAGGACGTGTTCGAGGCCAGAACGGCGCCGGGTTTGGCCACCTTGTCGAGCGCCGCGAACACCTCTTTCTTGACATCCATGTTCTCGAATACGGCCTCGATTATCAGGTCGGCATCGGAAAGATCATCATAAGAAGTCGACGGCGTGTAGCGCGCCATGATCGCGGCCTTCTGTTCTTCTGTCTTGCGGCCCTTCTCTACATCGCGGGCATAGACCTTTTCGACATTCTGCTTGCCGCGCGCGATGCTTTCCTCGTCACGCTCGACCATGGTGACCGAAAGCCCGGCATTGAGCGCGGCCACGGTGATGCCTGCCCCCATGGTGCCTCCGCCGATGACCCCGATCTTGTTGAGCGGACGTGGATCGGCGCGGCCGTTCTCGGGTACCTTGGCGCTGGCACGTTCGGCGAAGAAGGCGTGGACAAGGCCCTTTTGCTGCGGTGTTTCCAGGCATTCCATGAAGCAATCGCGCTCGTAATTCGAGGCGTCTTGCAGGGAATGATTGAGAGAGTATTCAACGGAATCGACCATGCGGGCGGGCGAAAACAGCCCCTTGGCCTTCTTGACGATACCCTTGCGAGCGGCCTCGATGGCCGCGGCGTTTTCCTCATCCGTTCCCAGTCCTTCATTGCGTTCGGATGTTTTGCGCGGGCCTGCGCCTTCGGCGATCAACTCGCGTGCACAGGCCTTGGCGCTGTCCAGCAGATCGCCATCGGCCAGGCGGTCGACAATTCCCAGCGACTTGGCCTCCTGCGCACTGACCTGGCGACCCGAGATCATGATGTCTAGCGCGGCTTCGATGCCCGCTATGCGGGGCAGACGGATCGTGCCGCCTGCGCCGGGAAGAACACCGATCAACACCTCGGGCAGGCCGACGCGGCCCTTGGGATCACTTATACGGTAATGAGCGCCAAGCGAGACTTCGAGCCCCCCACCAAGCGCTGTACCGTGGATCGCGGCAATGACCGGTTTGGTTGTATCCTCGATTCGCATACACACCTCGGAGAGGCCGGGCGGCTGCGGCGGTTGACCGAATTCGCGAATGTCAGCCCCGGCAGGAAAGGTGCGGCCGGCCCCGATTATGATCGCGGCCTTGATTGCATCGTCGGCGTCGATCTCTTCCATCGCCTTGTACAGACCCTGCCGCACGGCGGCGCCGAGCGCGTTGACCGGCGGGTTGTCGACAGTGACCACTGCAATATCGCCGTCGCGCGTGAGGGTGACCTGATCGCTCATTGCACTTCTCTTTCCTGATTTTCCTCCTGTGCCGCGATGATCACCCCGGCACAGCCTTCAATATGCCTGCAAGGGAGACAGTTGAGCAACAGTGCATAAGAGTTTGGCCGTCACGTCACTGGGCCTGACGCGGCGTTACAGGGTCTGGCAGGATTAGTCTGACAAACCCGGTTCGCCCAGCAGATGGCGGCCTTCGCGGTCCTCGACCTCGATAACCCACAGATCGGGGTCAAAGCTGCGTTGCTTGGCTATTGATGCCTCTATGTCCGTTTCGGTACCGTCAGCGAGAAGGTCCCAGTGACGGGCGCCGGTCATAGGGTCGAAGGTGCGATGATAGGCACGTGCCCGACCGTCGAGCGTGTTGAGCTTTACCAGCACCGCGCCCGATGTGTCATCGCCATGTGCAGTAACGAAAGCGGGGATGTCATGGAGCCGCAACCGGGCAAGATAGGCATGGACCCAGAACTGGGCAGTCAGCCGGCTCATGGCGACACGCAAGCGGGGAGCACGCCCCTGGTTTTCGTGCGCCCGCTGAGGGACAAGGGCACGGGGCGCTGTCGGATCAGGTCAAGCGACAGGTCAGTTCCCATCTTTGAATTCGAGTCCCATTTCCGAATAGCGTTCGCTTTCCTCAAGCCAATGTGGGCGCACCTTGACCTGCAAGAACAAGTGGATGCGGCGACCGAGAAACTCTTCGAGTTCTTCGCGGGCGAGCTTCGAGATCGCCTTGATGGTTTCGCCCTTCTTGCCGAGAATGATTCCCTTGTGGCCGTCGCGCATGACATAGATCACTTGGTCTATGCGGGCTGAGCCATCCTTGCGTTCCTCCCAGTTCTCTGTCTCTACGGTCAACTGGTAGGGCAGTTCCTGGTGGAGGCGCAGGGTGAGCTTCTCGCGGGTGATCTCTGCCGCGATCATGCGCATCGGCAGGTCTGCGATCTGGTCCTCCGGATAGAGCCACGGACCTTCGGGCAAAGTTGCGGCGAGCCATGTGCGCAGGTCCTGCGTGCCATAGCCCTTCTCGGCGGAAATGAGGAAGGTCTTCTCGAACGCGAAACGGTCGTTGAGTTCTTTTGTGAGTTCGAGGAGTTTCGGTGCCTCGACGCGGTCGATCTTGTTGATGGCAAGGGCGACATGGCGGGACTGGGGCAGATCCTTCAACCCCTGGATGATCCGTTCCACACCTTCGGTGATGCCGCGATGCGCCTCGACCAGCAACACGATAATGTCCGCATCCGCGGCCCCGCCCCATGCGGCGGCGACCATGGCGCGATCCAGCCTGCGGCGCGGCTGGAAGAGACCGGGCGTGTCGACAAACACGATCTGGGCATCGCCCTCGATCGCCACGCCGCGAATACGGGCGCGGGTGGTTTGAACCTTGTGGGTGACAATCGAGACCTTGGCGCCAACCATGTGGTTGGTCAGTGTCGATTTGCCCGCGTTAGGTTCCCCGATCAGGGCCACGAAGCCGCAATGTGTGGTCATGATTCTACCTTGTCCAGAAGGGCCTTCGCGGCGGCCTGTTCGGCGGCGCGCTTGGAATTGGCCGTAGCGTGGGCGGCCTCTCCGGTCGCGAGCTGGGCTTCTATGGTGAAGATCGGGGCGTGATCGGGGCCTTCGCGTTTCAACTCGCTGTAGACAGGCGGTTGCTGCCGGCGCGCCTGGGCCCATTCCTGAAGCGCCGTCTTGGCATCGCGCGCATCGGTGTCGACCGAATCTATTCTTTCCCCCCAGAGTCTCAGGATCAGATCACGTGCCGCGACAAATCCACCGTCTCGATAGACGGCGGCGATCACCGCCTCCATGGCATCGCCCAGAAGGGCGGTCTTGCGGCGGCCACCGGTCATCATTTCGGAACGACCGATCTTGAGCACCGCGCCGATGTCGATCTCGCGCGCGATCTCTGCGCAGGTTTCCTTGCGCACAAGTGCGTTGAAGCGCGGGGCAAGTTGGCCCTCGGTCGCCTCCGGGTCGTGATCGAGGACGGCTTCGGCCATGACGAGGCCCAGCACACGATCACCAAGAAACTCAAGCCGTTGATTGTCACCGCGCGTGGGTGATGAAATCGAGGCATGCGTGAGCGCTCGGACCAAGAGCCCGGGATCGGCGAAAGTGTGGCCGAGCCGGGTTTCAAACTCCTTAATGTCGCGTGCGAGTTTCATGACAGACCCTAAATGGAGCGAATGCGGGGCGCTGTCCAGATGCGCAACGCGGCGATCACTCGATCGCCTTGAAATACCGATCGGAGCGCCAGGTCCAGAAAAACAACATCGAGCGACCGGCCGAAGAGAACATGACCCGGTCGGCACGGCCAATGAGGTCTTCGTAGGGCACGTAGCCAACGCCGCCCGCGGTCTGGGCGACACGGCTGTCGGTGGAATTGTCGCGGTTGTCGCCGAGGAAGAAGTAATGCCCGTCAGGAACGGTATAGACGCCGGTATTGTCCGATCCTTGCATGGTGACGTTCAGGATTGCGTGTTTGATGCCACCCGGCAGGGTTTCCCAATATCTTGATTTCTCACAATTTCCACCGCTGCCGACCGGGGCGTTTTCACAGCGGGGGGTGCGGCCTTCGGGGCCTTGGGGTTCGAATTTTTCGGTGAACGTGCCGGCGGACTCGGTGGGGACGGGTTCGCCGTTGAGGACAAGCTGCCCATCCTGCATCTGGATACTGTCGCCCGGTAGGCCGATAAGGCGCTTGATATAGTCCGAACCCGTGACCGGGTGGCGGAACACGACGACATCGCCGCGCTGGGGTTCGCCGCCCCAGATGCGGGAATTGTCGGATTTCATCCAGCCACAGATGTCTTCGGCGTCGATGTCGAGACCGATGCTGGCGATGCGGATCGACGGGCAGGACGCATAGGAATAACCGTAAGCCATTTTATTCACGAACAAAAAATCACCGACCAGCAGCGTGTCCTTCATCGAACCGGACGGAATCCAGAAGGGCTGAAAGAACAGCGTCCGGAAGATCCCGGCAATGAGAAGTGCATATACGATCGTCTTGACCGTCTCGATCACCGATCCTGCGAAACTGCTCTTCTCGCCCATGGGCGGACCTCCTGGGTAGCGTTGTGGTCGCTTCATGCGGGGCGGGGGCGGGGGTGTCAAGGCCATCCGCGGAAAGCCGGGTTAACATGACCCAATGGCATCGAATCAGGGGGTGAAATGCGTGCACCGGCCGGCTGCCGCCCGGCTGTCGGGGGTGCGAACCGGCGCCATGAACCCCGGAGTTAACGCCCCGGGCGTTGGGGGTGATGCAGAACACCGACCAGGGCGAGGGTGCCCCGGTCCGAGACCCGACCTCTGCCGGGGTCAGTGTGCGGGTCGCAACGGTGCGTTAACCTGCGTGGCATCCTCGACGGGCCGGGCCTCGATCAGGACGAAAGCCTGCGCCCAGGGGTGATCGTCGGTGAGGGTGACGTGGATGATCGCCTCGTGCCCCGGTGGGGTCATCTCGTCGAGCCGGTCGCGCGCCCAGCCGGTGACATGCATGACGGGCTGCCCGGTCGAGATGTTCGAGACCGCCATGTCCTTCCACGCGATGCCCATGCGCAACCCGGTTCCGAGCGCCTTTGAGCAGGCTTCCTTGGCGGCCCATCGCTTGGCGTAGGTGCCGGGGGTGTCGCGGCGGCGCTCGGCCTTGCGCTGCTCGGTCTCGGTGAAGACGCGGTTGCGGAACCGGTCGCCGAACCGGTCGAGGGTGCGTGCGATGCGGTCTATGTTGGCAAGGTCCGTACCGATGCCGAGGATCATGCGCGCGCCTCGTCCATCAAGCGGCGCATTTCGGCAATCGCCGCGGGCAGGCCGATGAAGATCGACTCGGCGATCAGGAAATGGCCGATGTTGAGTTCCATGACTTCTGGAAAGGCGGCGATGGGTTTCACGGTGTCGAAAGTCAGGCCGTGCCCGGCATGAACCTCGAGCCCGAGGGACTGGGCGTGCGCCGACATCTCGCGCAGGCGGTCGCATTCGGCGTCACGTTCGTCGAACCTGCCTTCGGCATGCAGGTCGCAATAGGCGCCGGTGTGCAGTTCGACCACCTGTGCGCCGATCCGGGCGGCCGCCTCGACCTGTGCGATATCGGCGGCGATGAAAAGCGAGACCCGGCAGCCGGCCTCGCGCAAGGGGGCGATGTAATGGGCGAGGCGGTTTTCCTCGCGCGCGACTTCGAGCCCGCCCTCGGTGGTGCGTTCCTCGCGCTTTTCGGGCACGATGCATACGGCGTGCGGCACGTGGCGAAGCGCGATCTTCTGCATCTCATTGGTGGCGGCCATCTCGAAGTTGAGCGGCACTGAGAGGCCGGCCATCAACGCCTCGATGTCGGCGTCGCCGATATGGCGACGGTCTTCGCGCAGATGCGCGGTGATGCCGTCGACCCCGGCCTCTTCGGCCAGTTTGGCGGCGCGCAGCGGGTCGGGATAGGCGCTGCCGCGCGCGTTGCGGACGGTTGCGACGTGGTCGATATTCACGCCGAGGCGGAGTTTGCCCGGTTGTGTCATGCGATGATTCCCTCGAACTTTGAAGCCAAGGTAATGATTTTGGGCGCGAGGGTGAATCGGATATTCCCGGGCGTGCCGCCATGCGGGCCCGGGCCTGTCATTCGCCGGTCGTGCTGTCCCTGGCCTTGGATTCGGCGCGTTTGCGCTTGATCGATTCGAGCTTGTCCTTCAGCAGCCCCCTGCGGCGGTTCTGATAGGCCAAGATGACCGGTACGGCGAGGTAATAGCAGACCGAGGCGGCGATGATGCCGGGGATGATGCCGCCGATCAGGTAGGGAAGGAACACCTCGTCATGGAATGCCGAAAGGTTGCTCCAGTTCTGCGGCGCCCCGGTGAAAATCGCCGAGATGTTGTGCCACAGGTCGGCCCATGCATCGGTGAACTTGCTGGCGAGCGAGCGTTCCGTCCTCTCGGGGTCGAACTCGGTTCCGAGTAGCCAGTGACCGGTGCCCAGAGAGACGAGGGCAATCGGGATATAGGTCAGCGGGTTGCCAAAGAAGGTGGCAAGAAGCGCGGCCACGATATTCCCGTGCATCAGCCGTGCGAGGATGATCGAGATGACGAAATGCAGCCCGTAAAACGGGGTGAAGGCGACAAAGACCCCGGCCCAGATCCCACGGGCGATCTTGTGCGGCGGATCGGGCAACCTGTGCAGGCGGTGACGGACATATTGCGCCGCGCGCCACCATCCGCCACGTGGAAAGAAGAATTCCGCCACGATTTTCCAGATGGGCCGTTTGTCGCGTCGTCTAAAGACCAATGGTCTTCTCTCCTTTCCTTGATGCCCGGATCGGGGCCGCCCGCGGAGCGGCGGGGGGTCAGGACTGTGCGATGCGCTGGCCGGCGCGTTGGGGATCACGGTGGCGGCTTACGGCAGCGACGTCGCTATCGGCTTCGAGAACCGAAGTGACGCGGTGAAGATGTTCGGCATCGCTCAGTTCGACGTCAATCAGCAGGCGAAAAAAATCGGGTTTGCGGTCAACAAACCGCAGGTCGGAGATATTGGCCTTCTGCTCGCCGATCAAGGTGCAAACCCGGCCCAGAACCCCGGCGTCGTTGCCGATGGTCATTTCGAGAGTCACCGCATAGACCGCGGGGTGGCGGCCGGGCTGCCAGTGCAGATCGAGCCAACGGGCGGGCTGATCCTCGTAGCCGGAGAGCACGTCGCAATCGATCGCGTGCACAACCACGCCGCGGCCGCGATAGGTGATGCCGACGATGCGTTCGCCGGGCAGTGGTTGACAACATGGGGCGCGGCTCATCATCCGGTCGGCCCCGAGGCCGATGACGGCGCGTTCGGTGGAGATTTCCTCGGACTTGTCCGGCACAAGGTCGGGATAGACCGACTGCACCACGTCGCGGGCGGTGATTTCGGCAGAGCCGAGCCGGGCGAGAAGGGTATTGCGGTCCTCGAGGCGCAGATTGCGGGCCGCGGTTTCAAGCGCCTTGTCGGTCGCGCGTTTGCCGACATGGTCGAAGGCCGCCCGCGCCAGTTCGCGCCCGAGCTTTATGAAACGCTCGCGGTCGACCTCGCGCAGTTTGCGGCGGATCGCGGTCTTGGCCTTGCCGGTCACGGCGATGTCGAGCCATGTGGCCTGCGGGGTCTGGCCTTCGGCGGTGATGATCTCGACCGACTGGCCGTTCTTGACCCGGGTCCAGAGCGGCACGCGCATGTTGTCGACCTTGGCCCCGACGCAGGCGTCGCCGATGCGGGTATGGATGGCGTAGGCAAAGTCGATCGGCGTGGCACCGCGTGGCAGTTTGACCACCTCGCCCTTGGGGGTGAAGCAGAACACCTGGTCGGCATACATCTCGAGCTTGACCGCTTCGAGAAAATCCTCGTGGTCCTCTTCGCTGTCGAAGCGCTCGGTGAGGCCGGCGACCCATTTCGCGGGATCGACCGCGAACGGGTTCTCGGCGGGCACGCCATCGCGATAGGACCAGTGCGCGGCGACGCCGGATTCGGCCACGTCATGCATCTGCCAAGTGCGGATCTGAACCTCGACCCGGCGACCGTTGCGGCCGGAAACGGTGGTGTGAATCGAGCGATAGCCGTTCGATTTGGGCTGGCTGATGTAATCCTTGAACCGGCCCGGCACGGCGCGCCAGCGGCGGTGGATCACGCCAAGGGCGGCATAGCAGTCTTCTTCGCTGTCGACGAGGACGCGAAAGCCGTAGATGTCGGACAGGCGGGAAAAGGACAGTTCCTTTTCCTGCATCTTGCGCCAGATCGAGTAGGGTTTCTTGGCCCGGCCCAGCACCTTGGCCTTGATCCCGGCCTTCTTCAGTTCGCTTTTCATGTCGCCGGTGATGCGTTCGACCACATCGCCGGTTTCCTTCTGAAGGGTGACGAAGCGGCGCATGATCGAGTTGCGCCCCTCGGGATTGAGCACCTTGAAGGCGAGATCCTCGAGCTCCTCGCGCATCCATTGCATCCCCATGCGACCGGCGAGCGGGGCATAGATGTCCATCGTTTCGCGCGCCTTCTGGGCCTGTTTGTCGGGGCGCATCGCCTTGATCGTGCGCATGTTGTGCAGCCGGTCGGCGAGTTTGACAAGGATCACCCGCAGGTCGCGCGACATGGCGATGAAGAGCTTGCGGAAATTCTCGGCCTGCTTGGTTTCGGTCGAAGAGAGTTGCAGGTTGGTGAGCTTGGTCACGCCATCGACGAGTTCGGCGATCTCGCGGCCAAACCGCTTTTCGACCTCGACGAAGGAGGCGCCGGTGTCTTCGATCGTGTCGTGGAGTAGGGCGGTGATGATCGTCGCGTCATCGAGACGCTGGCCGGTCAGGATCTTGGCGACTTCGACAGGATGCGAGAAATAGGGCTCGCCGGAATGGCGGGTCTGGCCCTCATGTGCGCTCCTGCCGAATTCATAGGCCGCGCGAATCAGGCTCTCGTCGGTCTTCGGGTTATAGGCGCGGACCAGTTCGATCAGATCGTCTACGGGGATCATCCGGTCCGCATCCGGGGTTGGGGTCGGGCGTTTCAGCCCTGACCCTGGGCTTCCATGAGGGCGCGCAGCAGTTGTTCTTCCGAGATGTCATCCTCGGCCGGCTTGTCGGCCTCGGCCCCCATGAGGATCGCCATCGCATCATCCTCGGGTTCGTCCACCTCGATCTGGTTCTGGTTCGACTCGATCAGGCGTTCGCGCAGTTCCTCGGCCGATTGGGTTTCATCGGCGATTTCGCGCAGGGCGACGACGGGGTTCTTGTCGTTCTCGCGTTCGACGGTGATCGGCGCGCCGGACGCGAGTTCGCGCGCACGGTGCGCGGCGAGCATCACGAGTTCGAACCGGTTGGGAACCTTGTCAACGCAGTCTTCGACGGTTACGCGGGCCATGGGGACCTCTGGTTTGGGGCAGGGATATCGAAAGGTGACGTCATAGTGCGGCTTTGCCGGAAACGCAAGCAGAGAGTCGTTGCCGGGCCGGGCGTCGTTCCGGCCCTCCCGGCCCTCCCGGGTCAGCCAACCATGTCCCTGATCGCGGCGAGCGTGCCGACGCGGTCAACCTGGTTGAGCAGGTTTCGCGGCAATGGCGCCGCGTCGTCGGGGGCCAGCATCACAAAGCGCATGCCGGCGTTGAGGGCGAATTGAAAATCGAAGATCATGTCGCCGACATAGAGCATCTCGCCGGGTGTCGTGCCGGCTTTTTCGCACACGATCCGTGCTGCCATCGGGTCCGGCTTGCCGCGGGTGAGGTCGTCGCCACAGACCAGCGCATCGACCTCAAAGCCCATGCGCGAGATGATCAGTTCGGAATTGGCACGCGGTTTCGAGGTGATGATCGAGGTGCCGAAGCCTTGTGTGCGGCACCAGTGGAGCAGATCGGCGGCGCCGTCGATCTGGTCGATCTGGTCATAGAGGCGCCGGGTGTGAGAGAAATAGAGCTCGTTGAGTTCCATCTCGAAATTCGACAGGCCCAGCAATTCCAGGATCCTGGGAAAGGGCAGGCCGACATAGCGGCGGTATTCGGCAAAGCCGCAATTGATCCGCAGCTTCTCGGTTGATGCCTCCCACGCCTGTTGCATGATGGCAAAGGAGTTGATCAGCGTGCCGTCGAGATCGAAGGAGATGTGGCGGAGGGGATCGCTCATGCGCATTCACGCTCGATGCGTTCGCGATAGAGGGGGTCTCGCTCCATCATGCGGCAGGCGAGTTCGTAATCCTCGGGCGTGTCCACCGAGAGCGAGGTGCCGGTTTGCAGGAAAGTGCCGATCGGTTCACCGAGTTCAATGAGCCGCATCAGTTCGATCCGCTCGGTGTTTTCGAGCGGCGTCGGATGCGATGAGATGAAGCGCCGCAGGGCGGGCAGGCGAAAGCCTATGATCGACAGATGTTTCTTGAGCGGCTGCGGCATCTCGCCGAAATGGCAGGGCACATCGGCGCGGGAGAAATAGATCACCCGGTCGCCATGCGCGACCATCTTGACCCGGTTGAGATTGCCGTATTCGTCGATCATCTGGTGCGGCACGACGCAGCCATAGCCGGTCCGGGCGGTGAAATCGGCCACTTCCTCGATATATTCTGGGCGCACGAAGGGCTCGTCGCCCTGCACGTCGACGATGATGTCATCCTCGGTCAGGCCCATGACCTCGGCCGCTTCGGCGATGCGTTCGGTGCCGTTCTGATGGGTGGAGCGGGTCAGGCAGACATCGATGCCGAACTTCTCGCAGGTCATCAGGATCTCAATCGAATCGGTGCAGACCACGGCCTTGGTCACACGGGGCGAGAGCGCGGCGCGCTTGGCGACATGGACGATCATCGGGATGCCGGAAATCTTGCGCAGTGGCTTGCCGGGCAGGCGGGCGCTTTCCATGCGGGCGGGGATGAGGGCGAAAACGCGGTTCTGCATGGGCTATGGCATTGTCTGGCATGAGGAAAGCATTCATGCCTTAATAGGCGCGTGCCCCGGGCCTGTCCAGTCGCCGGGAGTGCCGGGTGATCTTGGGCGAGGGAAATGGCGGAAACCGGCAAGAGAGAATGCCTGCGGCGGCGATGGGCGGCGATGGGCCGGGGTGAACGGCTGGTCTTGCGCGCCTATTTCGGGTTGATGCGAGTCATTCCCGAAAGCCTGGCGGTGGCACTGGTGCGCAGGCGCGCCCGTACGCGGCCGGGCGAAGAGAGCGCGGATCGCGCGCCCGAGCGGGTGGCCCGCGGCATGCCCCGGCGTCCGGAGGGGCGGGTGGTCTGGCTGCATTCCATCGGCCCCGGAGATTCGACCGCGAACCTCACCCTGGCGCGGGCCCTGCTTGGAGAGGCGGCGGACCTGACATGCCTGGTCACCACGCGCACGGCAGAGGGGCAGAAGGTGTTCGCACGGCTTGCCGAGGAAAGCGACGGGCGGGTCATCGTGATGCTTGCACCGCTCGACCTCTATCGCGCGACGCGGCGCTTTCTCGATCACTGGCGGTTCGATCTGGCGATCTATGGTGAGGGTGACATGTGGCCCAATGCGTTGCGCGGCCTGGCGGCGGCCGGGGTTCCGGTCGCGCTGGTCAATGGCCAGTTCAATGGCCGCCTGGGGCGTCTGGTCGGGCGCAGGCCGGGGCCGGGCCGCTGGGCAATGGCACATTTCGATCTGCTCCACGTGTTTCGCGGCGAATGTGTCGAGGAGGCGGGAAACTGGGTCCGGCCCGGGTGCGAGGTGGTGCATCATCCCAATCTTAAGATGGATGCGCCCGCACCGCGGATAAATGACGCGCTGCTGGGAGAGATGCGGGCGCGTTGGGGGGATGCGCCGGTGTTCGTCTGCGGATCGGTGGCCGACAACGAGATCGACACGTTGCTTGACGCATTCGGCCGGGCGCGACAGGCCGTGCCGGGGATGAAGCTCATTCTGGTGCCGCGCTGGAAAGAACAGGGCGAAACAATCGCGGCGACCGCCCGGGCGCGCGGATGGACTGTGCCGCGCAGGGCTGTCGAGGGTCTGCCCGGGGCCGAGGACCCGCTCTTCATCGCCGATAGCTATGGCGAGATGGGGACGTGGTTCGCGATGGCCTTCGGCGTTTTCATGGGACACACGCTATTCGGGGGGATCGGGCACAACCCCTACGAGGCGATTGCGCGGCAGCGCCCGATCCTGTCGGGATCGATCACGCCGCTCTTGCCCGCCGATTACACCTATCTCGTCGATGTGGGGCTGTGCCGGATCACGCCGGACGCCGAGAGCATCGCACGGGGAATGATCGACTATCATCAGGCGATGCAGGAGGGCGACGATCGGTTCGCGGCGTTTCGCGCGGCACAGGGGTTCTCGCACGATCTTGCACGGCGGCTTCTGGCGCTGATTACGGATCGGCCGGGTTAAGCCGTTCCTCCGGGTGGCGCGGCGATCGGCACGATCTCCTCCACGGCCTCGGGTGGAAGCGCGGCGCACATGTCGGCGACGCTCTGGCCCAGCACGGGATGCACCCAGCCGGGTGCCACGTCGGCCAGCGGTATCAGAACGAAGGCGCGATCCTGTAGCCTGGGATGGGGAAGAATCAGCTCGGCTGGGGCGATACGGGTCTGCGTTTCGGGGGGCAGGTCGTGCCAGTGACGCCACGTCGTGCGATCGGGCAGCACAAACCCGCCTATCGCCAGAAGGTCGAGATCCAGCGTCCGCTGCCCCCATCGTTCGGACCGCGCCCGGCCGTGCGTTGCCTCAACGTCATGAAGCAGTGCCATAAGCGTGTCGGGCGAGCCGCCATATTGCAGGCAAGCAGCGGCATTTGTATAATCCGGCCCGTAACCTGCTGGAAATGCAGGGGTGCGGAAAAACCGGCTGACCGCGGCAATGGTGCAGCCCCGCGCCGCGAGGTCATCGAGGGCCACGCACAGGGTTTCGCCGGGAGCGCGATCGCCATGAGGCTGATTAGCGCCGAGTGCGAGCAAGCAAAGTTGATCGCAATTGTCAGTCACAGTATGCTCATTCCCATGATAAGCTGCTTGCAGGGGATTCAGGATAAACTTATTTGAGGCTTCCCATCCTGCCCCCCAACACTCACGGATTAAACGGCGGGACGCAATGAGAAGGAAATTTGATGTTCTACAAAGACGAACGGCTGGCGCTGTTCATCGACGGATCGAATCTCTATGCCGCCGCTCGGGCGCTCGGGTTTGACATCGACTACAAGCTTTTGCGGCATGAGTTCATGCGTCGCGGAAAGCTTTTGCGCGCGTTCTATTATACCGCGCTGCTGGAGAACGATGACTATTCCCCGATACGCCCGCTCGTCGATTGGTTGCACTACAATGGCTACTCTATGGTGACCAAGCCAGCCAAGGAATACACCGACAGCCATGGACGGCGGAAGGTGAAGGGGAACATGGATATCGAACTGACCGTCGATGCCATGGAGCTTGCGCCGCGGATCGATCACGCCGTGCTGTTCTCCGGAGATGGCGATTTCCGCCCACTGGTGGAGAGCCTGCAGCGGCAGGGTGTGCGTGTCTCGGTGGTTTCGACCATTCGCAGCCAGCCGCCCATGATTGCCGACGAATTGCGCCGACAGGCCGACAACTTCATCGAACTGGATGAGTTGAAGGACGTGATCGGTCGCCCGCCGCGCGAACAACAGCCGACGCGCGAGACCGAGGACGCCGCCACAGAGTGAGGCATCTTGCGAAAAGCCGATGAAAGGCTTTTGTCAATCGCAAGCCTTGATCTGCCGTTGCCTTGAATGTGGCGGGAGAGGTGGTCTTGGGCCCGGACACCCTACTATTGTCCCTCCGCCGTGTTCATCTGATCGTGGCGGAGGATTATCCGTTCCGGCCATGTCGACTTGATATAGGCGAGGATGGCGAGGATCTCGTCATCGTCAAGCTGATCGGCGAATCCTTCCATCCGGGTCTTGTAGTCATCGCCCACGAGGGCCGCGGTGCCGTATTTGGTGATCATGAAGAGCTGTTCATCAGGGTGGTGCCAGGTGTGTCCGGTTGCATCATGCGGCGGGGCAGGCAGGTAGCCGTCCTCGTCGGGTTGGCGCCAGTTCGGCTCGCCTTCCAGGTCGGCACCGTGGCAGGCGGCGCAATAGTCGTCGTAAAGCGCCTCGCCGCGAGCCACCTCCCGCGTGTCTGTATAGGGGAAAAGCGCCTCGGCCGATGCGGGCGGCGGGGCAAGCAGGGGCAGGGCCAGAACGGCGAGGCCGCAAAGGGTGTGGGCTTTGGCGTGCATGGTCTCTCCAGTGATATCCTTCGGGATCAAGTCGGGGCCTCCTGCGCGGGAAGGTCAAGTCAACGCGGCGTGAACGGATGCTGAATTTCACCCGCTTGCGACTGGACGCAGGCAGGCAAAACGCATAGCTCTTGGCTTGCGACAGGAGGCGTCATGACCAAACCATCCCTGACCTTGTTCTTGGCGGCGCCGCGCGGGTTCTGCGCGGGTGTGGACCGGGCGATCAAGATCGTCGAGATGGCGATCTCGAAATGGGGCGCGCCGGTCTATGTGCGCCACGAGATCGTGCACAACAAATACGTGGTCGACGATCTGCGCGCCAAGGGCGCGGTGTTCGTCGAGGAGTTGAGCGATTGCCCCGACGACCGGCCGGTGATCTTTTCGGCCCATGGCGTCCCCAAGGCGGTGCCCGCAGAGGCCGAACGGCGCGAGATGGTGTATGTGGACGCCACCTGCCCGCTGGTCAGCAAGGTCCATATCGAGGCCGAACGGCATTTCGAAGAAGGCCTGCAGATCATCATGGTCGGACATGCCGGCCACCCTGAGACCATCGGCACGATGGGCCAGTTGCCCTCGGGCGAGGTTCTGCTGGTCGAGACGGTCGATGACGTGGCGCGTGTGGCCGTGCGCGACCCGGACAAGCTGGCCTTTGTCACCCAGACGACGCTTTCGGTGGATGACACGATAGACATCGTGGCGGCGCTCAAGGCGCGGTTCCCGACGATCCGGGGGCCGCACAAGGAAGACATCTGCTATGCCACGACCAACCGGCAGGAGGCGGTCAAGGCGATCGCCGGGAAAGCGCAGGCGATGCTGGTGGTGGGGGCGCCCAACTCGTCGAACTCGCGGCGCCTGGTCGAGGTCGCCCGGCGGGCGGGCTGTGGTTATTCGCAACTGGTGCAGCGGGCCGGGGATATAGACTGGCGCGCGCTTGAAGGGGTGCAGAGCATCGGCGTGACGGCCGGGGCCTCGGCCCCCGAGTTGCTGGTGGAAGAGGTGATCGAGGCGCTGCGCGCGCGTCATGACGTGACCATCGAAGAGGTCGAGACGGCACAGGAGAATGTCGAGTTCAAGGTGCCGCGGGTGCTGCGGCAGCCGGCATGAGCGGAGCGCGCGATATTCCCGGGGTGGCGCTTTGGCTAGGGTTGGCGGGGCTGTTGCCGTTCATCTGGGGGGCGGGGACGACGGTTTTCCCCGAACTGGGCGATTCCGCACGCCCCATGGTCGGATCGCGGATGATCGGGCCTTACGTGCAACTTTTCTACGGCATGGTGATCCTGTCATTCATGTCGGGCGTTCTGTGGGGGTTTGCCACGCGCGCAGCAGCGGACTGGGCAGTCTGGGCCTATGGGCTTTCGGTGCTGCCGGCGCTCTGGGCGTTCTTCACGACCGGGGGAGGACCCCATGGCGCGGGGTTGGCATTGATCGCGGGATTTGTCGGGCTCTTGGCGCTGGATTGGCTTTACTGGCGCGCGGGGTTGGCGCCGGAGTGGTGGATGCGGCTCCGGGTGCCGCTGACCGCGGTGGCTGTCGTCTGCCTGGGATCGGGAGTGATGATGGCATGAGCGATCGACACACGGTTGAAGTTTATGATGCGCGGGCAGGTGATTACGAGAAGGCCAATGCAAGGCTCTATGAACTGGATGATCTCGAAGCCTTTGCCGCGCGCCTGCCCACGGGCGGGCGGGTGCTCGACCTGGGATGCGGACCGGGGTTTTATGCCGCGAAACTGGCCGAATGGGGATTCGAGGCCGATGCCACCGATGCCTCGGCCGAGATGGTGGCGCGCGCCGCCCGCAAACCGGGCGTGACCGCATGGCAGGCCCGGTTCGACGAACTGGATGCCGTCGGGATTTATGATGGCATATGGGCCAATTTCAGTCTGCTGCACCTGCCAAGGGTCGAGATGCCGGAGATGCTGAGGCGTATCCGGCGCGCGGGCAAGCACGGGATGGCGCTGCATGTGGGGCTCAAGCTGGGCGAAGGAGAAGGACCGGACGGGATCGGGCGGTTCTATGCCTATTACGGGGAGGATGAGTTGCTGGGCCTTTTGCGCGACGCCGGGTTCGAGGTGATTGCGCGCCGCTTTGGCCGTGGCAAGGGGCTGGATGGCAGCCTGTCGGAGCACATCGTGGTGCTGGCCCATGGCTGAGCTTTTCGCCTATACCGACGGGGCGTGCAGCGGCAACCCGGGGCCGGGAGGCTGGGGCGTTCTGTTACAGGCGGTCGAGGGGGAGGCCGTGTTGAAGGAGCGCACCCTGTCGGGCGGTGAGGCCGAGACCACCAACAACCGGATGGAGCTCTTGGCGGCGATCAATGCGCTCGAGGTGCTCGAACGGCCCTCGAAAATCACCATCGTGACAGATTCGGCCTATGTGAAGAACGGTGTGACCGGCTGGATTCATGGCTGGAAGCGGAACGGCTGGAAAACATCGGCCAAGAAGCCGGTCAAGAACGCGGAGCTTTGGCAGCGGCTCGACGCGGCGCAGGCGCGACATGACGTGACCTGGCAATGGGTCAAGGGCCATGCCGGCCACCCCGAGAACGAACGCGCCGACGAGCTTGCCCGCGAGGGGATGGCGCCGTTCAAGAATTCCGCCTGCGCATGATCTGGGTGGGGTTGCTCGATTACGCGGCGGTGCTGGTTTTCGCGCTGACCGGGGCGCTGGCCGCGAGCCGGGCGCAACTTGATATCGTGGGATTTGCCTTTGTTGCCTGCCTGACCGGGGTGGGTGGCGGGACGATACGGGACGTATTGCTTGATCGTGATCCGGTTTTCTGGATCGCCGAGCCGTTTTACATCGCGGTGGCGGTTCTGGGCGCGATCGCGGTGTTCTTTACCGCGCACCTGGTGGAAAGCCGCTATCGCTGGCTCACCTGGCTGGACGCTTTCGCGCTGGCCGTGGCGGTTCCCGCAGGGGCGAGCCTTGCCGTCACAATGGACCAATCAGCGCCGGTGATCATCATCATGGGAATGGTCACGGGGTGTCTTGGCGGGCTGATGCGCGACGTGGTCTGCAACGAGGTGCCACTGGTCCTCAAGCAGGGCGAACTTTACGCCAGCGCGGCCTTTGCAGGCGCGGGCGGTGGGGTTGTTGCGTTGGCCGTCGGACTGGGAGAAGTGCCGGCCATTGTGCTCTGCGGTGCCGTGACGCTCGCGTTGCGTGCGGGATCGATTATCCTTGGCTGGCGGCTTCCGGTTTACAGGACGCGCCCGCCGAGGAAGTGAGTGGCGCTATTGCCGAACCGCTGTTGACTTTGGCCGTGCCTGTCGAAAGGTTGCGCGACATCAGGTACAAGGATGTTTTGCATGTCTGAGTTGCGAGAAATCGAAGAAATTCCGGACCTTGGAGTCGTGATGCCCGACGGGGTGCGGTTGTCGTGCCGGGTCTGGCGGCCGGTGGATTGCCTGGACGATCCGGTGCCCGCGATTGTCGAACATCTGCCCTATCGCAAGCGTGACGGCACGGTGGCCC
>NZ_JAWLDS010000043.1:0-23897 GCF_041686535.1 Aquicoccus sp.
TGGCCAGCGACCACGCCCCGCGTTGGGTGTTCGTCGATGCCGAGACCGACTGGGCGTCACTGGCGCTCGACGTTGACAACACCACCGTGCCCCGTGGCATGGAAATCGCAAGCCTCGACAGTGACCTCGAGGTGGAGATGACCGGGATCCTGCTGGGCAACATGGCGACGCTCTAGCATCGCACCGGGGCCTGGCGTCGCGCGGCCGGCGCGCGCCGTACCCGAACGGGCGGGATCAGTCGAGAAACGCCTTTTCGACCACGTAATGCTTGGGGTCGGAATTGGCGCCTTCCTCGAGCCCCATCTCTTCGAGCATCGCCTTGAGTTCAAGGTTGAAGGCGAGGTTGCCGCAGATCATCGCGCGGTCGGTCTCGGGCCGGATCGGCTCGACACCGAGATCGGCATAGACATCGCCCGCGCGCAGCAGATCGGTGATGCGCCCCATCCTGGCGCTCTCTTCGCGGGTGGTGGTGGGGTAATACTTGAGCTTTTCGTGGAAGCCCTCGCCGATCAGTTCGGCCAGCATCTCGTCGGAGCGGATATTCTCGATCAACTCCCGCCCGTAATCAAGCTCGCCCGCCTCGCGGCAGGTATGGGTGAGAATGATCTCTTCGTAATCCTCGTAAGTCTGCGGATCGCGCAGGAGCGAGGCGAAAGGCGCGATGCCGGTGCCGGTGGCGAAGAACCAGATGCGTTTGCCCGGCAGGAGCGCGTCATGCACCAGCGTGCCCACGGGTTTGGGGCGCAGGATGATCTGGTCGCCCGGCTCGATATGCTGAAGCCGCGAGGTGAGCGGGCCGTCGGGCACCTTGATCGAATAGAATTCCAGTTCCTCGTCCCAGGACGGCGAGGCGATGGAATAGGCGCGCAGAAGCGGCTTTTCCTTGCCGGTCTTCTCGTCGGTCTGCATCAGCCCGAGCATGACGAACTCACCCGAGCGGAAACGCAGGCTCGCGGGCCGGGTCACGCGAAAGGCAAATAGCCGGTCGGTGTAATGCTTGACGGAGGTCACGGTCTGCGCGTCGGGCAGGGTGGGTGCCTTGGGTGTCTTGGTCGCTTGGGTCTGGGTCACGGGGCTCAACTCGGTCATGATTGTTTGCGGGCAAACGATTTGCCCCTCCATATCAGGTTGTGCGGATTTTTGAAGGTCCATCGTGCCGACGTCCTTGATCTGGCGCAAGTCGGGCGCCTCGGTGGCGGATGTGAATGGCCTGCGAGAACGCGGGGCCGGGGCAGGCGTGGGATTGGTGCCGATCAGGGCATCGCGGCGCGCAGGCGGCCCTGGTGATCATGCGCCTGCCAGTCGGCACGGGCGCGCCACTGGGCCTCGGGCTGGCGGGTGGCGATCTCGGAGGGGATCTCGACCTCGTCAAAGCCGGCGCGCCGCGCCATGGCGTATTGATCGGCGATGAGCGGCCCATGGGCGCGCAGCCTGCCACGATAGCCCAGCAGGCGCAATTGCTGTGCCGTGGTGAAGCCGCGACCATCGGCAAAGCCCGAGAACGCGATGCGGATCATGCCGATCGAAGCGAGGCGGGGGGCAAGGTCGGCGAGGTCGGCCTGCGGGTCGGGATCGAGCCCGGCGCCGTGGTCACCCGCGATCTCGCGGGGGGTGTCGGTGAAGCCATGCGGCCAGTCCTCGGGCACGAAGCCGGTGTCTCGGACAAGGATCGTGGTCATGTCTTTGTCCTTTCTGCGCGGCCATGCACGAAATGGATGCCGCATTCGGTTTTCGCCTGTCCGCGCCAACGCCCGGCGCGGGGGTCTTCACCGGGGTTGACCGTCGTGGTGCAGGGGGCGCAACCGATCGACGCATAGCCGCGCGCGATGAGCGGGTGGCGCGGCAGGGCGTGGGTGTCGAAATAGTCGGCGATGCGGTCGCGTTGCCAGTGCGCCAGCGGGTTGAGCTTGATCCGTCCGGCGTCGGGTTCGACCAGCGGTAGCGTCGCGCGGGTGCCGGACTGGAACCGCTTGCGCCCGGTGATCCAGCCGTCGAAACCCACCAGCGCCTGTTCGAGCGGTGCGGATTTGCGCGCGGCGCAGCAGGCATCGGGGTCGGTGCGGTGCAGATCCGCTGCGACCGGCCCGGGGCGGATATGGTGGATGTTGGTCAGGCCGAGCCGCGTCGCCAGTGCGCGCTGATAGGCGAGCGTTTCTGGAAAGAGCATCTCGGTGTCCAGGAAAAGCACCGGGGTGGCGGCGTCGAGCCGCGCGGCCAGGTGCAAAAGCACCGCGGATTCGGCGCCGAAGGACGAGACCAGCGCGATCCGCCCGAGCGCGCCGGACAGGGCATAGTCGAGCAACTCCTCGGCGGGGCGGATGGCGAAATGGGCATTCAGCACCTCGATGCTGCGCGGGTGGAGAACGCGGGTGCCTCCGGCGGGAGTATCTGGGGCAAGATGAAGCATGGGACATCAGTCCTGGTAGAGGGCGGACTTGAACGGATCGGGGCCGAGGCGCTGATAGGCGGCGAGGAAGCCTTCGTCCTCGTCCTCGCGCAGTTCGAGATAGGCGTCGAGCAGGCGCGCGATGGCCGGAACGATCTCGTCGGCCGAGAAGCCGGGGCCGGTGCGTTCGCCGATGGCCAGCGCATCACCATCGGTGCCGCCCAGCGTGATCTGGTAGGATTCCACGCCGCGCTTGTCGAGCCCGAGTATGCCGATCTGGCCCAGGTGGTGATGGCCGCAGGCGTTGATGCAGCCCGAGATCTTGATCTTGAGCTTCCCCAGATCGGCGTCGAGCCCGGTGCGGTCGAGCATTTCGGAAATCTGTTGTGCCAGCGGGATCGAGCGCGCGGTGGCAAGCGTGCAATAGTCGAGCCCGGGGCAGGCGACGATATCCGAGGCGCGTCCGGCATTGGCGGTCGCCAGACCCTGGGCGAGAAGGCCCTTGTAGAGCTCGGGCAGGACCGCGAGGGGCACATGTGGCAGGATGATGTTCTGCTCGGGGGAAAAGCGCAACTCGCCATAGGCGTGGGCGTCCACCAGGTCGGCCAGCGCGCGCATCTGTGCGGAGGTGATGTCACCGGGGATGCCACCGAACGGTTTGAGCGAGACGGTAACGATGGCATGCCCCGGGGCCTTGTGCGGCGCGGTGTTGGTGTCGGTAAAGCTGCGCAAGCCGGCATCGGCCTCGCGGGCGGCGTGATAGGCTGTGTCGTCCCCCGCGGTGAGCGGGGGCAGGGCGAATTGCCGTTCGAGATCGCGCAACAGCGCCTGGTCCGCCCCGTGAAAGGCGGCGCGGCGGCGCGTGAACTCCGTTTCCGTCAGGCGGCGGATCTCGTCGATGCCGTGTTCGTGAACGGCGATCTTGATCCGCGCCTTGTACTTGTTGTCGCGCCGCCCGAGCATGTTGTAGGTGGCCAGCACAGCCTCGATATAGGGCAGGAGGTCCGCGGCGGGCAGGAACGGGTTCAGGGTCTGGCCCACCATCGGCGTGCGGCCGAGGCCGCCACCAACGAGGATTTCGTAACCGCGCGCCCCGTCC
This sequence comes from Aquicoccus sp., assembly GCF_041686535.1. Lineage (NCBI taxonomy): Bacteria > Pseudomonadati > Pseudomonadota > Alphaproteobacteria > Rhodobacterales > Paracoccaceae > Aquicoccus > Aquicoccus sp. Next base: position 3,486 of record NZ_JAWLDS010000043.1, read on the forward strand.
TTTTCTCGAATGCGGATGGCCAGGTCATGCGCCTTGAGCACGGCGCGATCCTCTGCGGCGCCGGAGACCGCGATCTTGAATTTGCGCCCCAGGAACTGGAATTCGGGGTGGTCGGTGGACCACTGGCGGATGAGTTCGGCCACCGGGCGAGGATCGGCGATCTCGTCTTCTGCGGCCCCGGCGAAGGGGTCGGCGGTGACATTGCGGATGGTGTTGCCCGAGGTCTGGATCGCGTGCAGGCCGACGGTGGCGAGGTGATCGAGCATGTCGGGGATGTCGACGAGACGCGGCCAGTTGAACTGCATGTTCTGGCGGGTGGTGAGATGGCCATAGCCGCGATCCCAGCGTTCGGCGATATGCGCCAGCGCGCGCAGCTGGTCGCTTGTCAGGGTGCCATACGGGATGGCGACGCGCAGCATGTAGGCATGGAGTTGCAGGTAGACGCCGTTCATGAGCCGTAGCGGGCGGAACTCCTCCTCGGTGAGCGAGCCGTCGAGGCGTCGGGCGACCTGCTGGCGAAACTGGGCGCTGCGGGTGGCGAGATAACTGTCGAGAGGCATTGGTTGGCTCCGGGGATTATTCGGCGGCAATCGCGGTGGCACCCGATGCGGACTCGGGGCCATAAGTGATGGAGGGACCGGCGGCGCGCATGGCCTCGCGGCGGGTGACCGGGACGGGGCCATTGGCAGTGATCGTGACATCGGCGATGTAGGGGCCGATCACGAGCTGGCTCTGGCATTGCACCTCCGACAGGCGGGCCGCGGCCTCGGCGGCGTCGGTCATGAAGTCGGCTTCGACGATTTCCGGACTCCAGTCGCCACGCGCGGTGAGATAGACGACATCTCCGCTGGTCAGTGCATTGGCGGTGACGATCTTGGACAGGGGATCGGACATGGTGGCCTCCTCTGGGGTCGATTTTCTGTCCTTCATATTAGGAAATTATTCCCATCTCACGCTAGATATGCGAGATAATAAGGACATGTGTTTTGCAAGCGCGTCGGGTTGACGGGTTTGTTCGGGAAATGAGGAGAACTGGGGAATGGCGACCCGGCTGGACGAACTGGACAGGAAAATCCTTGTCGAACTGCAACGCGACGCGGGGCAGTCTCTGGATGAGATCGCACGGCGCGTGGGCTCTTCCAAGACACCGGTCTGGAACCGGGTGAAAAAGATGCGCGAGGGCGGGGTGATTCGTCAGCAGACCGTTCTGCTCGATGCCGAGGCGCTGGGTTTCGAGGCTTGCTTCTTCGTGCTGATCCGTACCAGCGAGCACGAGGCGGAATGGCAGGCGGCATTCCTCAAGGCGCTGCGCGACCGGCCCGAGGTGCAGGAGGCACATCGGCTGGCGGGCGACATCGACTACATCCTCAAGGTGCGCGTGCAGAATGCGCGCGCCTATGATGCCTTCTACCAGGCGCTGATCTCCGAGGTGAAGGTTCACAACGTGACCGCGCTCCTGAGCATGGAAGAGATCAAATCGACGGTGGCGTTGCCGTTGTGAGGGTGGAAGGTCGTCGCGTGCGGTGTCCGGGTCTGCCGGGGCGATCGTCGGCCGTCACGCGCGGTCGCTGCGGCATCAAGCGTATCCGGACCCATCTTCCGGTCACGCCCCGCACTTTTGCGCTGCGTGGGCGAAACTGACGCGGAAATCGTTTTGCGGTTCGGTGTGCAAGGCCATATTCTCATCCGCGAATAGGAAGGGGAGCGCCTGATGGAACCGATCGTGCTGACCACGGAGATGATGGTTGTGCTCGGGGTCCTGGTGCTGACGGTCACGCTCTTCGTGACCGAGGTCTTTCGCATCGACGTCACCGCGATCCTCATGTTGGTACTTCTGGGCATGTTGAGCCAGATTCCCGGGCTTGAGGAACTGGCCGATGAGCAGCATCTTTTCGCGGGTTTCTCATCCAACGCGGTCATTTCGATCATCGCGGTGATGATCATCGGGGCCGGGCTCGACCGGACCGGGCTGATGGGCAAGGTGGCGGGCGTGATCCTGCGCTATGGCGGGCGCACCGAGGCGCGGATCATCCCGATCATTTCGGCCACGGTGGGCGTGATCTCGTCCTTCATGCAGAACGTCGGCTCGGCGGCGCTGTTTCTGCCTGTGGTCAGCCGGATCTCGGTGCGCACCGGGCTTCCTCTGTCGCGGTTGCTGATGCCGATGGGGTTTTGCGCCATCCTTGGTGGAACGATGACGCTTGTCGGGTCGTCACCCCTGATCCTTTTGAATGACCTGATCCTGAGCGCCAACGAGACCCTGCCGGACACGCAGCAGATGGAGCGTTTCGGCCTGTTTTCGGTCACGCCCGTGGGCCTCGCCCTCGTGGCGACCGGGGTGCTTTATTTCATGATCTTCGGGCGCTGGGTTCTGCCCAGCAGGAGCGCCAGCGATGACCGCACCTCGGGGCAGGCGATGGGCGCGTATCTCAAGCAGACCTATGGGCTCAAGTCGGACATTGTCGAGGTGGTGGTGCCGGCCGGGAACCTGCTCGAGGGACAGGCATTTCGCGACATCATGCTGGCGCACAACCTCTATATCATCGGTTCCTATCATGCCGGGCGGCGCTGGATGACGCCGCCGGTGGCCACGAAGATCCAGACGCCGTGCCGTCTTGCCATACTCGGCCGCCGCCGGGTGATCGAGGAGGTGGCAGGATGGTACGGGCTCGAAGTGCTCGACGATCTCGATGTCTTTGCCGAGGATTTCGCCCCGACCGTCACCGGGGTGGGCGAGGTCGTCGTGCCACCGGGCAGCCCGGTGATCGGCAAGACCCCGCTGGAACTTGCGCTGCGGCGGACCTATGGCCTGTCGCTCCTGGCGGTGCACCGGCAGGGCCAGACGCTCTCGCTGGTCGAGACCCGTGACCACGAGGCCGACGATATCCTGAACGTGCGCCTGCAGGAGGGCGACACGCTGGCGGTGTTCACAGCATGGGACACGCTGTCGCGGTTGTCGCGGGGGCGTGACTTCGTCGTGGTCACATCGGATTTCCCGCGCGAGGAACTGCGCCCGCAGAAGGTGGGATGGGCGCTGTTCTTTTTCCTCGTGGCGCTGATCCTGGTCATCTTCAGCGATGTGCGGCTGTCGCTGGCGCTGCTTGTGGGGGCGGCCGGGATGATCGCGTCGCGGGTGCTGCGCATCGACGAGGCCTATGCGGCGGTCAGTTGGCAGACCGTGTTCCTGCTGGCCAGTCTCATTCCGCTGGGCCACGCGGTGCAGGCGACGGGAACCGCCGACTGGATCGCGCATCACGTGCTGCGGCTTCTGGAGGGCTGGCCGGTCTGGGCCTTGCAGGTCGGGATCGCGATCCTGGCCACGGTGTTCACGCTGGTCATGTCGAACGTGGGGGCGACGGTTCTGCTGGTGCCGCTGGCCGTGTCGATCGCGCTTGCGGCGGGGGGCGATCCGGCGATCTTCGCGCTGACGGTGGCGATCTCGACCTCGAATTCCTTCCTGATCCCCACGCATCAGGTCAACGCGTTGATCATGGGGCCGGCGGGTTACAAGGTGGCCGATTTCCTGCGCTCGGGCGGGGTGATGACGGTTCTGTTCCTGATCGTGTCGATGGTGGTCCTGAACCTGCTTTACTGACCCGCGACCGGCCTGCGTGGCAGACGGTTTTCCGGTGCGAAATCGTCGCGCGTCAGGGCTGTGGCACGATCAGAACCAGCCCGTCGAGATCGTCGTCGGCCTCGATCTGGCAACTGAGCCGCGAGCTGGCGCGGCGCTCGGCCTCGGCCACGTCGAGCATTGCATCCTCGAAATCATCCGCGGCGCCCGTCCGGTCGAGCCAGGCTTCGTCGACATAGACATGGCAGGTCGCACAGGATAGCGTGCCGCCGCATTCGCCGATGATCCCGGGCACGTTGTTGTCAACGGCCGCCTGCATCATCGAGGTGCCGGTCTCGACCTCGGCGGTCTTTTCGCCGCCGTCGGGCAGTTTCCAGGTGACTTTCATGTATCCTCCCTTGGCTCAGACGAAATAGACATAGAAATCCCGCAGCGCGTCGCCTTCGAGATCCTTGGTCTTTTTCACTTCCTTTTCCTTCATGTAGATGTGGTTGTCGCACAAGAGCGGCCCCACCGCGGCACAAAGCGCGCTGTCGGCCTTGAGATCGGCAATGGCGCCCTTGAGGTCGATTGCGGTGCTTTCCTTGGCATCGGTGTTGTCGAACCCGTCGCCGGTTTCGATCGGCGGCAGGTCATATCCGTTTTCCACTCCCAGCCGCGCGGCCTGAAGCACGGCCGCGGTGGCGGTATATGGGTTGGCGCTGGCATCGGCCATGCGATGTTCGAGCCGCGCCTTTGCGCCACCTTCGGAGGATATGCGCGTGGTGACGTTACGGTGATCGCCGCCCCAGTTCTGCCAGAACCCCGAGAGCGAGCCGGGTTGCAGCCGCTGATAGGAATTCGCCGTCGGCGCGATCAGGCCCGCCAGCCCCTTGTGGTGATGCAGAAGACCGGCAAGGCAACCGCGCGCCAGGTCGTTCATGTGCTCGGGCCCGCCGCGCGGACCGGAGGAGAGCGCGTTGCCGCCATCCACTTCGGTGAAGGAAAAGTTGACATGCATGCCCGAGCCACCCGCCTCGGCGATGGGCTTGGGCATGAAGCTCAGGACCACCCCGTGTTCGAGCGCGATCTCGCGCGCCATCAGGCGAAACAGCACGATATCGTCCACCGCCTTGACCGCGTCGTCAAAGGTCAGCACGAATTCGAATTGCGGGCTGTCGAACTCGGCGGTGATCATCTCGAGGTGAAAGCCCATCTGCTCGGACATGTCCCAGATCGCATCGTTGAAGCGCAGCGGGTCGGTCATCGGCCCGGTGCCATAGACCACGCCGCCGGGCGCGTCGTAAGGGACGAGGCGACCGTCTTCGTCGGCTTGCAGTGCAAAGCATTCCAGCTCGATTCCGACCTTGGGGGTGAGCCCGCGCTTGCGCCAGTCGGCCACCGCGCGCTTGAGTGCACCGCGTGGACACAAGGGCAGCGGTTTGCCCGCGTCGTCGTAGAGATCGCCGATCACGATCTGCGTGCGTTCGTCCCAGCTTTGGCGGATCTCGTCATGGCGCCAGCGCAGCTCCATGTCGGGCAGGCCCTCCATCATCATCGCGCCCGGCGCGTCGAGCAGATCCTTGTCGTAATGCACGCCGAAGGTCGAGCGGCAGAACCGCGTGCCGGAATCGGCTATTTTCGTGTGTGGCAGGTATTTGCCCCGGATGATCGAAAGGTGGTCGCAGAATATAGCGCGCAGGCGGTCTTGCATGGTGGTCTCCCTGGTCTGGCCTGCCTTTTTACGCGCGGGCGATCCGCACCGGCAGTTTCTTGATCCCGCCCACGAAATTCGAGCGGAGGAATTCGTGGTCGCCGTCAGCCTGAACCGATTTGATGCGTTTGGCCAGTTCCTGGAACAGCACCCGCACCTCGAGCCGTGCCAGCCACATGCCCAGGCAGACATGCGGCCCCCCTTGGCCGAAGCTCAGGTGCTTGTTGGGGCTGCGAAACAGATTGACGCGGAACGGTTCGTCGAACGCCGCCTCGTCGCGATTGGCCGAGGACCACCAGAACAGCACCTTGTCGCCTTCCCTGATCTTTTTTCCATGGACTTCATGGTCTTGCATCGCCGTGCGGCGGAAATAGAGCGCGGGCGTGGCCCAGCGGATGATCTCGTCGGGCGCCGTGTCCCAGATGTCGCCGCCCGCCTGCATCTGTCCTAGGAGTTCTGGCTGATGGCACATCGCCTGGATACCCGCCGCGATCGAATAGCGGGTGGTGTCGTTGCCCGCCGCCACCAGCAGGCAGAAGAAATTGCGAAACTCCTCTTCGGTGATCACGCTGCCATCCCTCGCGGGCTGGCGGATCATGTGCAGCACGCCCGAGGTGTCGCCCGAGGCGTCCCTCTCGGCCATGAGTGTCTTGGCATATTGAAAAAGCTCGGCGCCCGCGGGCGAGTTGAACGGCATCATGCGAAACTCGTCCGTGGTCATCTGATCGAGCACGTGATCGGTAAAATCCGGATCGGTGTTGGCAATGAGCGCGTCGCCCTTTTCCACCAGCCAGGGCAGATCCTCGTCGGGCAGGCCAAGGATGCGGCCCAGCATTCGCATCGGCAGTTGCCGGGCAATCTCTTTCGTTGCGTCGAAGCTGTCCTGGGCGAGCGCCTGGTCAAGGATTTCGTCACAGAGTTTGCGGATATCCTCTTCGAAAGCGGCGATCACGGGTTTCGAGAACGCCTTGGCCACCTTGATCCGGGTCATCATGTGCTCGGGTGGATCGGTCTCCTGAAAGGTGCGGCGGGCGAGGTATTCCTCATAGCTCTGATCCTCCATCCGGATGCCGCGGGCCGAGGAAAAGACGGCCGTGTTGCGGTTCATCTCGGCGATGTCGGCATTGCGGGTGATCGACCAGAAATCCTCGCCCTGGTCATAGGGGGTCCAGTGCACCGGGTCGTCACGGCGCAGGCGGGCGAAGGTGTTGTGCGGTGCGCCCTTGGCAAAGCTGTCGTGGCTGGTCAGGTCGGCATAGCCGTCATCGGTGGGGGTCCAGATGGTCATTTTTCGGCGCCTCCCGCTATGGATTCGTGTTGTTGTGTTGTTAAGTATATTGTAGGAAGCAATAAATATGCAAAGGAATTCGACCATGCGCATCGCGATCCTGATGACGAATACCGACGAAAGCGATTTTGCCCATCGCTGGCCCAGGGATGGCGAGAAGTTTCCGGCGATGATGCGGCGGGTCAGGCCGGGCTGGGCGTTCGTGGTCTGCCCGGTCAAGGACGGGGTGTTTCCCGAGACGCTTGAGGGCATCGACGGGGTGATGATCACCGGCTCGCCCGCCTCGGTCAACTCGGGCGCGGAGTGGGTTGCCCGGCTCGAAGCGCTGGTACGCGAAATCGTCGCGGCGGGCATCCCGCTGTTCGGGGCCTGTTTCGGGCACCAGGTCATCGCCACGGCCCTCGGCGGCGGGGTGGGGCCGAACCCGGATGGCTGGGTGTTCGGGCAAGTCGAGGCGGAGTTCACTGACGGGCGCAAAATGCCGATCTACTCCAGCCATTCCGAGCAGGTTCTGCGATTGCCCGAAGGGGCAGAGGTGATCGCCACTGGCCCGGGCTGTCCGGTGGCGGGATTCGTGATCGGCGATGGCGTCATGACGACGCAATACCACCCCGAGATGGAGCCGGACTTCGTTGCCGCGCTGATCGAGGAACTGGCCGAAGAGCTTGGCCCCGAGATCACGGCGCGGGCGCGCGCGTCGCTGGGCACACCACCCGACATGGCCGGAACGGCCGAGTGGATTGCAAGGTTCCTTGAGAAAAAACAAGTAGATGCCGCGTGAACGTCAGGAGAGCGCGGCAAGCAGGTCCATCGCGGTCACGTGGTCGAAGCTGACATGGCGGGCCATGGACTCTTCGGCTTCACCCGCGCGGCGGTCGGCGATCAGCGTGGCAATCTCGCGGTGTTCGCGCGCCGATGTCTCGATGACCCCGGCATAGTGATAGCGCGCCCGGTAATAGGCCATGAGCTTGCGCGCGTTGGTCTTGATCATGTCGAGCAGAAACGGGTTTCCCGCCGCTTCGGCCACGCTGCGGTGAAAGTCGAGATTGAGTTGATAATAGTGATCGGGCTGCGCGTCGCCATGGGTGGTGGCGTGGGCCTCGCAGGCGGCGGTCGCGGCCTCCACCGCGCGGGCATGGGAGCGCGAGAGACGCCGGGCCGCCAGCCCCGCCGCCTGGCCTTCGAGCTTGGAATGAACCTCGAGAATGGCGAGGAATTCTTCGAGCGTCGGGCGAAAGACGGTGGCGCCCTTGCGCGGGTGGCGGGTGATGAGTCCGGCGGTTTCGAGCTGGATCATCGCCTCGCGGACCGGGGTGCGCGAAACGCCGTGGGCATCGGTCAGGGACTGTTCGTCGATCGTGTCGCCCGGGTTGAGGGCGCCCCTGTCGATGTCCGCAAGAACGGCGGCGATGATGGTTTCGGTCTGGCCTGCCATGCGGATTCTGAGCCTTTTCGCGCGAAAGATTTCGGCCAGTCTAGGCTTTTACGTATATTTATGGAAGGGCTGCGCGCGGTGGGGTTAACGCCGCCGCGTCGGCGCCGGACAGGGGGGTGACATGCGTATGACTCCCGGCTGCCGCGCGGCTGTCAGGCGATGCACGCCAAAGGGATGACGCCAGGGGTTAATGCAGCGCGCGCCGCTCAACCCCTCGCGCGCCATCGGGCGATGGTTTCGCGCGCGGTTCTGACCAGCATCAGCACGTCGATCCCCACGGCAAGGAACTGTGCCCCCCATTCGGCATATTGCCGGGCCACGTCATCATTGACGGCAAGGATGCCGGGCGCCTTGTCCGAAGCCTTGATCCGGGCCAGGCCGGCGCGGATCGCCTCCTGCACCTCGGGGGCGTTGGCATCGCCCAGGTGGCCCATGTCGGCGGCAAGGTCCGAAGGGCCGATGAATACGCCGTCCACGCCCTCGACCTGGAGGATCGCATCGAGGTTTTCCATGCCCTTCACGGTTTCGACCTGCACCAGCAGGCACATCTGCGCATTGGCGGTGGGGATGTAATCGGCAATGTCCGAAAAGCGCGAGGCCCGCGCCAGGGCCGCGCCCGAGCCGCGAATGCCCTCGGGCGGATAGCGCATGGCGCGGACGAGATCATGGGCCTGTTCGGCTGTTTCGACCATCGGGATCAGGAGGGTCTGCGCGCCCGTGTCGAGCACCTGCTTGATCAGCCAGTCATTGCCCACCGGCAGGCGCACCACGCCTTCGGAATGCTTGCCGTCGAGCACCTGAAGCTGATGCATGACGGTTTGCAGGTCGTTGGGCGCGTGTTCGCCGTCGATCACCAGCCAGTCGAACTCGGCGGTGGCCAGCATCTCGGTCGCGTAAGGATCGGCAAACCCGGCCCAGCAGCCATATTGAACCTTGCCCTCTTTCAGGGCGGCCTTGAAGCGGTTGATAGGGGCGGGCATGGTTACTCCTTCAGTGTGGCGGCGATCTCGGTAATCACGTCATAGGCGGTGGCGATGTCATCCTCGGTCGCGTCGAACTGCCCGGCCTGGAAGCGGATGACGAGCGCGTCGCCCGTGCGCGTCTGGGTCAGGTAGATGCGGCCATCGTCGTTGATCGCATTCACAAGCGCAAGGTTGTGCGCGTCCGCGTCGCGCGTGCCCTCGGACGCATGGCGGAAGGTGAAAAGCGACAGCACCGGCTCGGTTACGATCTCGAAGCCGGGGGTGGCGCGCAGCCGTTCACAAAGCGCCTCGGACCAGGCGACATGGTCGCGGATACGCATCCGCAGGCCCGAAAGGCCATAGGCGCGGATCAGGAACCAGAGCTTCAGCGCGCGGAAGCGCCGACCGAGCGGCACCGACCATTCGGAATAGTTGATGATGCCGTCGGCCCCGTGGGTCTTGAGGTATTCGGGCTGGATCGCCAGCGTGCGGGTCAGATCCTCGGGCGATTTCACGTAATGCGCCGAGAGGTCGAACTGCGTGCCCAGCCATTTATGGGGGTTGAGGACCACGCTGTCGGCGCGCTCCACCCCGGCCCAGAGGGGGCGGAACTCGGGCGCGATCATCGCCGCCCCGGCCCAGGCCGCATCGACATGGATGAAAAGCCCGTGTTCCTCGGCCACGTCACAGGTGGCGGCGATGTCGTCACAGGCGCCCGTGCCGGTGCCGCCGGTGCAGGCGATGATACCCGCGGGGCGGAATCCGGCGGCGAGATCGGCGCGGATCGCCGCGTCGAGCGCATCAACTTCCATCGCGCGCAAAGGCCCGCGCGTGGGGATGCGCACGAGGTTCTCCTGCCCGATACCGGAAATCCAGATCGCGCGGTCGATCGAGCTGTGCACCTCGGCGCTGGCATAGACGCGCAGCCGGGGCTGGCCGGACAGGCCCTCTTGATTGCCCTGCCAGCCAAGCGCGCGTTCGCGCAGGGTCAGCATCGCGGCCAGCGTGGCCGAGGAGGCGCTGTCCTGGATCACGCCGTGGAAATCGTCGGGCAGTGCAATGGCCTGGCGCAGCCAGTCCATCATCCGGGTTTCCATCTCGGTCGCCGCCGGTGAGGTCTGCCACAACATGCATTGCGGGGCCATGACGGTGACGATCTGGTCGGCCAGAACGGATGCGGGGGCGGCGTTCGACGGGAAATAGGCGAAGAAGCGCGGATGCTGCCAATGGGTCATGCCGGGCATGACGATGCGTTCGAAATCGGCGATCACGTCGTCCAGCGGTTGCGGCTCTTCCGGTGGCTGTTCGGCGAGCTGCGCGGCGATATCGCCGGGCTTGGTCTGCGCGCGCACCGGCCGGTCGCGCAGCCCCGCGTGATAGCGCGCCGCCCAGTCCCCCAGCCACGTGCCCCATTTCGGAAAGTCGCTCCAGCGCATCCGGCCCTCCGCATTTCAGTTAATGTGTTAACTTTATCACCGGGGCATATCCCCGGCAAGCCAGAGCAGGGCATGATGCGGGGCAAATGTCAAAAGCGGGCTCTTGCCTGATCGACGTCGCCCCCGCCCGGGGCAGGCGCTGCCCGATGGTGGGCACCGGTTGCCTTCGGACAGGTGCTCAGCCCTTGGCTCTGGCCGCCGTGATCGCCTGGGTCAGCGCCTCGCGGTCGCCGATATGGTTGGCCAGCACGAGGATCAGGCGCGCGTTGAGCGCGTCGCTTTCCTCCTTGGTCAGGCCCTCATGCGCGGCCAGCAGGTCGGCATAGAAATCGTCGGGCGTGTCGATATTGGGGGTCAGGATCAGTTCGGCCATTCTCACTCACTCCTGTCCGGTGGCGCGGCGGACCGCGGCGCGGAAGATGTTCTCGTTCCAGCTTTCGCGGCGGGCCGCGACATGCTGATCGGGGCGGATGAGATAGACCGCCGAAGCTGCGACGCCAAGATAGCGCTGCTTGAGCGCGAGGGTCTTGTCGTCCTTGACCGAGAGCGCCAGCCGCTCGACCTCGATGCCCGCCTCTTCGAAATGATCGGGCGCCTCGGCGTCGATGGTCAGCAGCGTGAACTTGCCGGCAAGTTTCGGCAGCAGGAACCCGTCACCCAGCGGCGCATCGGGGCAGGGCGCGCCGGGGCGGGTGCGCGCGGGCCCGTCTTCGAGCGCATCGGCGGTGTTGAGCGGCGAGCCGTCATAGGTGCAGGGCACGGAAAGACGCCCCGAATTCACCAGGGGCCGCGCGAATTCATGCTCTTCGGCCAGGTCCAGCACCGCGTCGCGCAGGATGCGGCTCATCTCGGATTTGGGGGTGATGAAATCGGTCGAGCGGGTCGAGTTGAGGATGTTCTCGTCGGCGCCGTGGATGCGCTCGGCGTCGTAGCTGTCGAGCAGGGCGTCGGGCGCCTTGCCCTGCATCACCAGCTTGAGTTTCCAGACCAGGTTGTCGCTGTCCTGAACCCCGGAATTGGCCCCGCGCGCGCCGAAGGGCGAGACCTGGTGCGCGGCGTCACCGGCAAAGATCACCCGGCCGTGGCGGAATTTTTCCATCCGGCGGCACTGGAAGGTGTAGATGCTCACCCATTCCAGCTCGAACTCGACGTCCTCGCCCAGCATCGCCTTGAGCCGGGGGATGACGTTCTCGGGCTTCTTTTCCTCTTCCTTGTCGATGTCCCAACCGAGTTGCAGGTCGATCCGCCAGACACCATCGGGCTGCTTGTGCAAAAGCGCCGACTGGCCGCGGTTGAAGGGCGGGTCGAACCAGAACCAGCGTTCGGTGGGGAAATCGGCCTCCATCACCACGTCGGCGATGAGGAAATTGTCCTCGAAGACGCGACCGACGAAATCGAGCCCCAGCATCCGGCGGGTGGGCGATCCGGCCCCGTCACAGGCGATGAGCCAGTCGGCCTCGAGCGTATAGGCGCCTTCGGGGGTCGCCACCTCGAGCTTGACGTGATCGTCATGGGTGCCGATCGCTTCGACCTTGTTCTGGCCGCGGATCTCGATCGGCTTGCCCGCGTCCTGCAATTCGCGGACGCGGTTCACGAGGTATTCCTCGAAATAATACTGTTGCAGGTTGATGAAGGCGGGAAATTCGTGGCCTTCCTCGGGCAGGAGGTTGAATTCATAGACCTTGCGGGTGTCGAAAAAGACCTTGCCCACATCCCATTTCACGCCCTTTTCCACCATCTCGTGGCCACAGCCGAGGCGGTCGAGAATCTCCAGCGGGCGCTTGGCGAAACAGATCGCGCGGGAGCCGAACGAGACCTTGTCATTGTCGTCGAGCACCACGACGGGCACGTCGTCCTGGGCAAGGTCGATCGCCGCGGCAAGGCCCACGGGCCCCGCGCCGATCACCACGACCGGGTGGCGCACGGGCGCGGGCGCATCCTGATCGGGCGAGCGTTCATAGGGATAAAGGGGCACTTCGAAGATCTTGTTCATCGGGTCTCCTCCAAGGGCGGGTGGGCTTGGTTGCTCGTAGTCCAACCTGAGAACAAGCACTCTGGAAGGTGCGTATTCCAGTAGTTAACAACATTGTTCACTTGGTCTCTAGGGTAATTCGGGCCTGCACATGATTGAAGATCGCGTAGTGTCGCGGCCCGCTTCTTCAAGTCTGCTTCGATCTTCGTGGTGATCGAGGAGTAATTGATCGTTTCTTCTACTTGCCAGCTTTTCGGCAGGAAGTGTCCAGCGTCCTTTGCAGAGGGTACGGGGCGGTTCTCAGGGATGAAGCCGTAGAGCAGATACGCGGCAAAGCGTAATGCGGACTTCACCTCGGGAACCGTATCTGTAAAGGTTTTCAAAGGTGTTGGTACGAGCACCATATTGGCCGCACAGGTGAAATAACGTGGGTCATTGACCTCCGAATAGTCACTTTGGAATGACTCGTCGTCATTGCCCCAGATGTGGCAACAGGCCCAGTTCGGGCGTGTGCGCGCATTTCGTCCTGCGATTCCCAGGTATCGGTTCTGCGCCTTGCTTGCGGCTACATTCCCTTCGCGCTTGGGCTCGCCCTTGTTGGATTGTCGTGTCGTCCAATCGCTCTTGTATAGTGGGGCCTTGCGGTAGGTGTATGGAGCCCAAACAGGCAATCTTCGGAAGCAGACGGGATCTATCCATATTGTGCACGCCGCCAAGAGTTGGGCGATCAACTCGGGCTCAGCCTTGCTTTTGAAGAAATCGATCCCATCGCCTAGCCGCATCGCTTTCAGCCCTGCAACGCGTCCCACATTTCCAGGTCGCGCTCGGCGGTCCAGATGCGCGGCGTGTCCAGCCCGCGCGCCTCGTCATAGGCGCGGGCCACGTTGAAGGGCAGGCAGTGCTCGTAGATCGCGTATTCGCTGAACTTTGGGTCGCATTCGGCGCGCACCGCGTCCCATGCCTCCTTGAGGCTGCCACCGCGTGCGGCGACGCGGGCGGCGGGCTTGTAGGTGCTTTCGACGAAATCGCGGGTGTTCTCGATGGCGGCATTGACCATCTCGCGCCCGACAAGCGCGTCACCCCGCCCCGGCGCGATGGCATCGACATCGAACCACTTGATCGCGTCGAGCGTGTCGCCCCAATCGGAGAAATGCCCGTCGCCGCAATAGCAGGCGGAATGGTATTCGACGATATCGCCGGTGAACATCACGTTCTGATCCGGCACGTGGATCACCGCGTCACCTGCCGTGTGGGCGCGGCCCAGGTGCATGATGTCCACCCGGCGATTGCCCAGGTAGACGGTCATCGCGTCTGAGAAGGTGGTGGTGGGCCAGGTCAGGCCCGGGATGCTCTCATGGCCCTCGAAGAGGCGCGGGAAGCGCTGGAACTCGCTGTCCCAGTCTTCCTGGCCGCGCTCGACCACCATGGCGCGGGCGGCATCCGACATGATGATCTGCCCTGCATCGTAGGCGCTGGCACCCAGCACGCGCACGGCGTGGTAATGGGTCAGCACGAGGTGGCTGATCGGCTTGTCGGTCACTTCGCGGACCTTCTCGATCACCTTGTGCGCGAGGCGCGGCGTGGCCTGCGCCTCGACGATCATCACGCTGTCGTCGCCGATGATCACGCCGGAATTTGGGTCGCCCTCGGCGGTGAAGGCGTAAAGGCCCTCGCCGATCTCGTCGAAGGTGATGGTTTTCTCGGTCATGTCGCCTTGGGATGCGAATGCTTTGGCCATGGGTGCGGTTCCTTTTCGCGTTCCGCCGTGGATGGGTTGGATGTCTCCGGCGGGAGTATTCGGGGCAAGATGAAGGGTTCAGCGTTTGTAAGGGTCTTCGAGCGCGGGCAGGATCGTGCCGGTGCATTCGCCGAAACCGATGGTGTAGCCATCGCCATGGGCGGCGCCCCAGAGCGTGAGCGTGTCGCCGTCCTCGAGGAAGCTGCGGGTTTCGCCGCTGTCGAGGGTGATCGGCTCTTTCCCGCCCCAGCTGAGTTCGAGCAGCGAGCCGCGCTCGGGCTTGGTTGGTCCCGAGATCGTGCCCGAGCCCAGAAGGTCGCCCGGTGTCATCGGGCAGCCGCTGGTCGAATGATGCGCCAGTTGCTGGGCCGAGGAATAGTAGATCTCGCGGTAATTGGTGCGCGTGATCTCGGTCGCAGGCTTGCCCTTGGGGGCGAGGCGCACCGCAAGGTCGATGTCATAGAGCATCGGCCCGGTGTCCTTGAGATGGTCGAGAAGCTCGACCTCGCGTTCGGGCGTGGCACAGCGGAACGGATCGAGCGCCGCGGCGGTCACGATCCATGGGCTGATGCTGGTCGCCGTGGCCTTGGCCTGGAACGGACCCAGCGGCTGGTATTCCCAGGCCTGGATGTCGCGCGCGGACCAGTCGTTCAGGAGCACGTAGCCGAAGATCATCTCGAACGCCTCGTCCACCGTGACGGGGCCGTCCGAGGGCTGGCCGACGATGGCGCCCATTTCCAGTTCGAGATCGAAGCGGCGGCAGGGCAGGAAGGCGGGCTTGTCGTGATCGGGAGATTTGAGCTGCCCCCAGGGTCGGCGCACATCCGTGCCCGAGACCACCACCGAAGAGGCGCGCCCGTTATAGCCGATGGGAATGTGCAGCCAGTTGGGCGGCAGCGCATTTTCCGCGCCCCGGAACATGGTGCCCACGTTCACCGCGTGATGCTTGCCGGCATAGAAGTCGGTGAATTCCGCCACGAGGAAGGGCAGGTGCATCTCGACCTCCGATTGCGGCACGAGAAGCGGCTCGGCGCGCTCGCGGTCGGGGCTGCCCTCGGCGAGGATCTGGGTGATGCGCTCGCGCAGGGCGGCCCAGAGCTGGGGGCCTTCCTCCATCACCTCGTTCCAGAACGGCACGTCGAAGAGCGGCGTGTCGGTGAGCGAGACGAGCCCCGCCTCCTCGGCACGGCGCATGTCGAGGATCATGTCGCCGATGGCCACGCCACAGCGCGGATCGAACGTGTCGGTCGAAAAGACGCCGTAGGGCAGGTTGTTGAGCGGAAAAGGGTGTTTCGGGTCGTTGGCCGAGGCCACCCAGGATTTGAGAAGCGTCATGGTGCGTCCTTTGTCGGGCATGGTGGGTTGCCGCCCACCCTACGGATTTGCGCAGGGGGGCGACACCCGTGATCGACATCATTTCTTGCCGGGCGTGCCGTCGAATTTCTTTTCGAGATCGGTCCAGCAGTCGATGTAATCGTCCTGCAACGGCGCCTCGTTGGCGGCAAAGCCGGTCAGGTGCTGGGGAAAGCGCGTCTCGAACATGAACGACATGGTGTTGTCGAGCTTGTCCGGCCCGAGATTGGCGTTCGACGCGCCCTCGAAGGCAGTCTTGTCCGGCCCGTGCGGCAGCATCATGTTGTGCAGGCTCATCCCCCCCGGAACGAAGCCCTGCGGCTTGGCGTCATACTGGCCATGGATGTTGCCCATCAGCTCGGACATGATGTTCTTGTGATACCACGGCGGGCGGAACGTGTCCTCGGCCACCATCCAGCGTTCGCGGAAGAGCACGAAGTCGATATTCGCGGTCCCCGGCACGCCCGACGGCGCGGTGAGCACCGTAAAGATCGACGGGTCGGGGTGGTCAAAGAGGATCGCGCCGACCGGGCAATAGGTGGAAAGGTCATACTTGTAGGGCGCGTAATTGCCGTGCCAGGCCACCACGTCGAGCGGGCTTTGCCCGATCTGCGTCTCGTGGAACTGTCCGCACCACTTGATGGTCAGGGTCGAGGGCGTCTCGCGATCCTCGAACGCGGCCACCGGCGCCTTGAAATCGCGCGGGTTGGCCAGCGCGTTGGCCCCGATCGGGCCGCGGCCCGGAAGCTCGAATTTCTGGCCGTAATTCTCGCACACGAAGCCGCGCGCCGGGCCTTCGAGCAATTCGACCCGGTAGACGAGGCCACGCGGTATGATGGCGATCTCGCGCGGTTCGATGTCGATGATGCCAAGCTCGGTGGCAAAGCGCAGCCGGCCCTCCTGCGGCACCACCAGGAGTTCGGAATCGGCCGAGTAGAAATAGGCGTCCTTCATCGATTCGGTGACGAGATAGATATGGCTGGCCATGCCGACCTGCGTGTTCACGTCACCTGCCGTGGTCATCGTGCGCATGCCGGTGAGCCAGGTCAGCGTCTCGCCCGAATGCGGCACCGGATCCCAGCGATACTGGCCAAGGCTCGCGACCTCGGGGTCGACATGCGGCGCCGTTTTCCAATAGGGCAGGTCGATGCGCGAGTAGCGATGCGAATGCTTGACGCTGGGCCGGATGCGATAGGTCCAGGTGCGTTCCGGCGGATGGGCGGTGAAGGCGGTGCCCGAAAGCTGTTCGCCATAAAGACCGTAGTTGCATTTCTGCGGGCTGTTCATACCCTGTGGCAGCGCGCCGGGAAGCGCCTCGGTCTCGAAATCATTGCCGAAACCGGGCATGTAGCCCTCGTGCGGGCCGGGCACCGACGGCGCCTGGGTCATGTGATGGGGAAAGGATTGTTTGTTCATTGGGCGTCTCCTTTGTGGTTGCGCTGTTAACAGTTGATTTTGTAACTAACAACGGCAGGAGGGGTTCGTCGTGAGCATAGCAGATGATTTCGATTTACAGAATTTCCTGCCTTATCTTTTGAACCAGGCGGCGGAAGAAAGCTCATTGCGGTTCCAGCAGATCTACAAGGATCGCTACGGCATGTTGCGCACCGAGTGGCGGGTGCTGTTTCATCTTGGAATATATGGGAAAATGACCGCCAAGGAAATCGGGGAGCGTTCGAAGATGCACAAGACCAAGATCAGCCGCGCGGTGGCCAAACTGGCCGAGCGGCGGTTCCTGACGCGCCAGCGCGACGGGGCGGACCGGCGGCTGGAATATCTCGAACTCACCGAGGCGGGGCGGCGTGCCTATCGCGACCTGCGGCAGGTGGCGATGGAATATGATTCGGCGCTGGCGGCGCGATTTTCGGATGCCGACATGGCAACACTCAGACGGATGCTGCGCGCGCTGGCAAGCGGTGCGGCATGAGCGACCAGGTCAAGGGGCTTTTGATCACCACGCTGGCTGTCCTGATGGTGGTGCCCGATTCGATCTTCGTGCGGCTGATCGAGGCCGACGCGCTGGTCATCGCGTTCTGGCGCGGGCTGGGGGCGGGAGGGCTGATCCTCGTGGGCGTGCTGGCCTGGCAGGGCACCGCGCCCTATCGCCTGCTGCCCGGCACCGGTGCCTATGGCGCGGTCTATATCGTGGCCGTGGGCGGGGCCGGGGTGCTCTTTCCACTGGCGGTGAGCCTCACATCGGTGGCCAACGTGGTCTTTATCATCGCCGCCCTGCCGGTCTTTGCCGCGATCTTTTCCTGGCTCTTCATGGGCGAACGGGTATCGCGGCGGATGGTGCTGACGATGATCGCGGTGGCGGTCGGGCTGGCGATTCTGGCCTATGGTTCGGACGAGACGCAGGGCGCGCACTGGACCGGCGACCTGACCGCGCTGGGCGTGGCGGCGCTCTTCGGCGCCGGTCTGACGGCGGCGCGCAAGGTGCGGCGCGTGTCGATGGTGGCTGCGGTGCCAATAGGCTATATCGGCGCCTCGATGCTCCTGTGGCCCTTCATCGCCCCGATGAGCATTCCGGGCGACAGCTGGCACCTCGTGGCCTTCCACGGCGCCTTCATCGCGGGCAGTTCGATGGGCCTCGCGCTTGGTCCGCGCTATATCCCCTCGGCCGAGGTCGGGCTGCTGATCCTGCTCGAATCGGTGCTGGCGCCGTTGCTGGCCTGGTGGATTCTGGGCGAAGACCCGGGCACCTATGCGCTCATCGGCGGGGCGGTGGTGATCGGCGCCCTGGCGCTTTCCAACGCGGTGGCGCTGGCGCGGCGGAGGGGGTGACTGGAGCCATTATGGACGGCCTCAAGGTCGATTGGATAGCTTGATGAATGGGAGAACAGGGCAAGCATGATGAACGCTGCATCTGATGCCGAACGTTTGGAGGCTGCTATTCAGAGCGTGTATGAAGCACGGCTTCGGCGTTACCCCGATGGTGCGTTTGGTTGGCGTCTGCTCTACAGCCCACGCCGCGTTCTTTCTGGAGCGCGCGTTGCCTTTATCGGCTTGAACCCCGGCGGCAGGTGTGTCGATCCAACGCACGGCGAGTTCTCAGCTGAGGCAGGGTCTGCGTATCGCAAGGAAGTTTAAAACTGGGGGCGAAGCAGTTCCCTGCAAGATCAGGTTATGGCGCTTTTCAACAGGCTCGACGTGGAGCCAGAAGACGTTCTGGCGGGAAATCTCATCCCGTTTCGGTCCCCAAGCGAAGATAGCCTGCTGGGCTCTTCCGAAGCGATTGCATTCGGTGGAAATCTCTGGACGGAAATCCTCGACAAGGCTTGTCCAAGTGTCGTGGTGTCAATGGGGGCACGACAAATCGTGAAATTTCAAGATTGCTTATGGTTCGCGATACCAGAACCTACCCAATAGGTTGGGGAAACTACACTGCTTCCAGGGGAAATTTTGCAGGCGGAACATGGATTGGCCTGCCCCACCTTTCTCGTTTCACCATCATGAAAAGAAGTGCAAGTCAGGCGGCGCTGAACGAGTTGTTCAAAGATCTGTACTGATCGCCTCGTCCCGCATAGCCCACCTGACAGTCCCTCCCGCCCGGAACAGCGGCGAAGCCGCCCGGGCAGCACAGGGCCGCCCCCCGGCCGGGTGCTTTTGATAGGGTGCGCGCCGGTCTGGGCGAGGGATGACGTTGCGAGATTAACTGCTCGGCGCTGATGTTGTGAGCACCCGACCGCGGCCATGTGCTGCCCTCTGTGGCGCTATGTTGCCAAGGCTCGGAAAGTACCGACCAGCGACATCCCACCACCTTCAGAAATCCACCTCGACGCCGGGCAGGTTCAGTGACTTCATCATGTCGCGCAACTCCTGCCGTGCGGCGATGTTCGAAATGTTCAACTGCTTGACCCCGATATCCTTGAGATCGAGGAGCGTCAGCCCGCGGGGGAACAACTCGCGAAAGATCACCCGCTCGTGAAAGCCGGGCGCGATGCGGAACCCGATGCGTTTCGACAGCCGCTCCAGCGCCTTTTCCATCTTTTCCTTGTTGACCATCCGCTGTGCGCCCAGCCGGTTGCGCATCACCACCCAGTCGATCGGCTTGAGCCCCGCCTGCGCGCGCAGCTGCCGCGCCGACCAGACCATTTCGGAATAGACCGACGGGCCGAGGATCTTGACACCGTCATTGTCGATATGGGCGAGAAGGTCATAGTCGATGAAACTGTCATTGAGCGGCGTGATCAGCGTATCGGCCAGGCTGTGCGCGACCTGGCTCAGCCTCGTGTGCGAGCCGGGACAGTCGATCAGGATGAAATCGCTGTCGGGTTCGAGCGTGGCCACCGCGGCCGAAAGCCGGTGGTCATAGATGTTTTCGCCGGGTTGGAGGCCCGCCTTGTCGATCTCGGGCAGGTCATGATAGCTCGCCCCCGGCAGATCGAGGCCCGAGGCTTCGGTAAAGCGGTGGCGGTTGTCCATGTACCGGCCCAGGGTGCGCTGGCGCAGGTCGAGGTCGAGCACCGAGACCTTGTGCCCGAGCCGCGCCAGCGCCGTGGCGACATGCATCGACACGGTCGATTTGCCCGCGCCGCCCTTTTCGTTTCCGACAACGATGATATGTGCCATTGCCCGTCTCGCCCCTTGCCTGGCGCCCGGCTTGCCGCCGCGTTTCGCCTTGTTGCACACACTATATGTTGTAGGACGTGATTTGGAAAGCGGAAGAAGCATCGCGCCAATGCGGGCTTGGCAGGGCTGCGCGCGGCGTTTAGGGTATGTCGCGCAAACGGCCCCGGAGGAGGGTCGAAAACAGGGAGAATGCACATGAGATACATGAGAACGGCCGCCGTGGCGGCCCTGACGCTCGGCTTTGCCGGTGAGGCGATCGCGACCGAATGGAACGTCTCGGTCTGGGGCAAGCGCCGCGCTTTCACCGAACATGTCGAGAAGCTGGCCGAACTGGTCGCCGAGAAGACCGACGGCGAATTCACCATGAACATCAGCTATGGCGGCCTGTC
>NZ_JAWLDS010000044.1:0-23791 GCF_041686535.1 Aquicoccus sp.
ACGCCGTTTTCGGCATGTAGCTTGTGGATGTAACCGATCAGGTGAGGGTTGGCCTCGAAGCTGTGAACCGCGGTGACGGGCCTCTTCGAGGCGATCAGGGTGGACATGTAGCCGATGCCTGCGCCCAGTTCGAGCACGGTGTCGCCGGCGCGCGCAACCTTCAGCACCGCGTTGGATTCGAGTTCTTCATAGGCGTCCTTGCGCAGCAACTTGCGTATGCGCGGGGTCAGGATCGTCGGGTCGTCGGGAAAGCGCAGTCCGCGCGAGCGGATCGGGTCGCGCGCTGTCTCTGGCGTGTCGGCTTGGGGGGCGTCCATGTCAGCTCTCCATGTCGAGCGCGAGGGCGTAGGCGACGCGCTCGGTCTCGGTCAGTTTCAGGTCGAGGGCCTGTTCGTACAATTCCCGGAATTCGGGGACCTCGTGTAATGCGTCGGCCTTGGCGCGGTGCCAGGCGAGGCCCTTCTGGTGCCAGGTGCGCAGGGTGTCATCGGCCATGAGCCGATCATACTCGGCGCGCAGGCGGGGGATGTTGCGCTTGATCGTGATGTCGCGGAAGTCCGACCAGTCCATGCGAATCCAGTAGTTGATCCCGATCGAGCGGTCGACGTGAAGCGCGCGTCCGCGCTGGCGCTTGATAAGAAAGCTCTCTGTCGAGCGCAGCGCGTAATGGTTGAGCTGCAGGAGATCATAGCCAACGGATTTCTTGGAATTGCGCCAGCCGTTATCCGCGACCTCGGCGGTCATGTCGTGGCCCGAGCCATTGACCCATTTGACCCGTGACCTCAATGTCTCGTTCAGCTTGTTGGGGCGGTGACAGGAAATTTTCTCGTAGGCGCCGATGTTGCGAAACATGGTCTTGAAGCCCCAGACGGTGTGCGGCTTGGGACAGAACTTGGGGGCGCAGGTGTCGAACTGTTCGACGACGAGCGTGTCGCTGAGCCGAGTGACGCCGTTATGGCCGAAGAGGCGCCACGTCATCGCGACATTGGTGGCTTCAGGCACGCGCTCGAAGAAGTCGGATAGCGTTCCGTTGCCGCAACGCACGTTGATGAACTCGTCCACGTCGATATGGATGATCCATTCGGCGTTGCGGATCACGTCTTCCTTGAGCGCCTGGTTGAGCGCGTATTGCTGCGGCGAGTTGCCTTTCCAGATGTCGTTGTTGCGGTGCTGGAGCACGCCCATCTCTTGCAGCCGGTCGAGGATCTCGGCGGTGCCGTCGGTGCAGTCATTGGTGTAGATCAGGAAATTGTCGACGCCGATGGCACGGTGATAGGCGACCCATTCGAGGATATAGGGCGCCTCGTTCTTCATGCATCCGACGATCACGTTGCCGCTTGAGCCATCGGGCAGCGTGCGCGGCGGCACAGGCGTATAGGCGGCGGCCAGCTCTTCCTCGTTCATCGCGCCAAGCCGGTTGTGCGGGGCGAAGGAAGAGCGTTGCAGCTTGACGAAATTCTGTTTCGCGAGCGGGGGCATCACCTTTCGGGCAGAGGGCGACAGGACCTTGTCCACCTCTTCGGGAAGCGTGATGGCCTGACCATCGGCGGCCTGTGCGACCGCCTTGGGCGTATCGTTCTCGAGCCGCGCCAGGTCGGCGGCCTTGTTGGCCAGTTCCTGCTTGTTCGCCTGATTGATGCGCCAGCGGAAGGCCATCAGGTATTGCGTCGCGCGAAACCCGCCCGTCGGGTCAGCCTCGGTCCATTCGGGCAGCTTGCGGTCGCGCTTCATCGTTGCCGGATCAAGCCCGGGATGGGCCTGGCACAGCGCCTTGATGTCCTTCTCGAAACGCGCGGAGAGGGCCGACAGGCTGCCCGCTGCGGCCGGCGCGCCATCGACCCATATTTCACTTAGAAACTTGCGCCAGAGCTGGCGGGGCAGGATCACCTCCTTTTTTGCCAGAAGCCGCAGAACCGCGTCGTTGAAAAGCCGGCACCGCGAAAGCCAGGCCGCGGGTGGGTCGGCTGGGATGTCCTCGGTCTCGGCCTTGCCGATGGTGTCCGTGATGTCGAAGGCCGCGCGCAGCATTTCGGTGCCATCGGCACTGTAGAGACGTGGCAGATCGAGGCTGTGATAATGCATGGAGCCAGTGCCCAATACCGCCTCCCATTCGGTTTGAAGGCGTTTGAAATCGAGCCAGTAGCATGCGCCCTGCACCTCGCCGAACCGGCCGGCTTGAGGGTCTGGTGCGGGTCGGGTCTCGAGCGCCGCCTGCCAGAAATCCTCGGCCCCGATCAGCCCCAGTTCGAGGTCGAGTGACCGCGCGCGCCCTTCGATCAGCTGTGTCGCGTAGCGCCGGGCCAACATGCGCGCGGGGTCGTCGAGATGTGCGACGATCCGGATGTCGTCAGAGAGTGTACGCAACAGGGCGCGCAGACGCTCAAGCTCGGAGCGCGAAAACAGCGTGCACCCGAGTTGATGTGCAGACAGGATCAGCGTGTCGGGCCGGTGCTGGGCGACCTCGTGTTTCAGGCTCTGCGCCACGTCATCAAGGAGCACACGCTGCTTTTCGGGAGGGATGAACCCGCGGTTGAACCGCAGGGAATCGACGTTTTCCGGATCCGTTACCGCCATGAAGAGGCGCGTATGGTTGCGCGCGCCGGGAGAACGGGCGTAAAGCACGCCTTTTGAGCGCATCTGGTCGCGCTTGGTATCCAGAATGCGCTGCATCCGCTCCGAGGCGGCGGCATCGGGGCCGATATGAAGGAAGATCCGCATTCAGCCCAGCCTTTCTGCCGGCGTGGTGTCGTTGACGTTCTTCCTGCCCCACCAAGGGATGTCGATACCCAGATGGGCCGCAAGCCGCTGCCTGGCGTCGGGCGCGTCCATGGGCAGTTCGAGGAAGCGCCTGTCATTGCCGAAAATATCGCGCAGCATTGCGTAGTGACCCTCTATCCAGCGGACCCGTTCCGCATCCGTGCCACCGAAACCATGTGGCAGGCCGGGGATCACCCCATTGGGCAGCCGCACCGAGCCAAGGTTGTTCCAGCGCCTCATGCTGTCGGAGAGCTTGTCCGGTGGTCGGTAGGTGACGACGAAACGCAGATCGGGATGTGTGTGACGCATGGCCTGTATCACGGCATGGTCGCATTGTGGCCAGAAGGTCAGATCCTTGCGCAGTACGCTTATCTCGGTCAACGCATCGTAGAAGCCAAGGTGGTGAAACGGATCGCCGGTTTCGAAATACCCGCGATAGATCACCCGACCGACATGGTCCCCGCCCAGCGTTCCGGATTGCTTGATCGACCGGCGCACCTTGTGATCGGCGCAGAGCCAGCCCGCCTGTTCAAGCGCATGGGCGAGCGTCGTCGTGCCGGATTTCGGCAGGCCCAGATTGACCAGTTTGAGCTTGCTTTCAGTCATGTGACCAGCCCCAGTTCCTGCATCAGCTCATACTCACCCGGCGGGTAGGTGGGCAAACCCTTCAGGTGAGCATACATCTCGGCATAGCGCGCCCGCGTCATCAGTTGATCACGCTTTTCGCGGTGCCGCCGCACAGCCTCGTCATGCAATTCACAGATCGTCCTGTCGGCCTTGAGTTCGGCCAGCGCCGCGTCGAGTGCGGGCTGATATCGACGGATCGAGATGTCTTCCCAAGCGGGATCGTTGCGTTCGCGCCAATAGGTGTCGTCGAAGGCACGGTTTTCGCGGTTGACGTCGCCACGGTCATTCTTGACCAGGTAGCTGTCGAGCGAGCGCAGCGCGTAGTGGTTGAGCGTGGCGAAATCACGTGCGCCCTTCGCGGGAAACCTGCGGATGCGGCGCGGATTGGCGGCGACAAGGAACCTGTGCGGCACGGGGCGCCCCGATCCGTCGGTCCAGGCGGGGCGCTCTTTTGGGGGCAGCTTGTCGCGAAAGAAGGGGCGGTGCGCGCCGTAGTACTGTAGCGGGAAATCCCGGCGCACCAATGTCTTGACCTCGATGGCGGCCTCACCGCACCACAGGTCGGGATTGTGCGATCGGGTGAACTGTCCGATGACCGGGCGATCCTCGAATGCGTCGATGCCGCAATTGGCGAAGAACTGGAAAGTAACGGATATGGCCTGCGGATCGCCGCAGGCGTCGATCAGGGCGGGGATGGTGTGATCGCCCACGTGGATGTTGAGAAACTCGTCGACATCGGCAACCCAGACCCAGTCGGCCCCGGTCACGATCTCGTGTTTCCGGGCATCCTTGAGCGCCTCCATCTGGTAGTTGCGCCCCTCGGCCGGGTTGGGCAGGTGCTGCACCAGCCCGCGGTCCTGCAACACGTCGAGCAGCCGGTCGGTGCCGTCGGTACAGTCATTGGAGTAGAACAGGTGGTCGGTGACACCGATCAGGCGGTTGAACGCGATCCATTCAAGAAGGAAAGGGCCTTCGTTCTTGACGCAGGTGACGGCCGTTATGCGCATTGACGCACCCCCGTCCTTGTGCCGGAACCCTTGAACATGCCTCTGCCCGTCATTGCCTGTCTTTGTGCCGCGGCCAATCATGGCCAATATGGCATCTTGTTGTTATCGCAAAACATGGCACTTGGCGCGGGAAGCGTCAATCTTTCATGAGTTTCGGTCTCCCTGTGGGACAATTCCGCGACAGAGCGTGACTTGACCTTGTGGCACGCGCCATGCAGTTCTTGACGGCAGGAGGACACCCATGCGCGAGATGACATCCATCGACGACGTTCAGGCGATGCTGGCCGGACAGGATTACGTGTGCGACCGGGCGCTGGGCACGGTGGTGTTTCTCGCGCTCCGGCTGGGGCGACCGCTCTTTCTCGAAGGCGAGGCGGGCGTCGGCAAGACCGAGATCGCCAAGGCGATTGCGGCCGGGCTCGGGCGGCGATTGATCCGGCTGCAATGCTACGAGGGGCTCGACGCGGCGACGGCGGTCTATGAATGGAATTTCGCCGAACAGATGATCGCCATCCGCGCCGCCGAGGCAGCGGGCGGGGCGGATGCGGAGATGCTCAAGTCCGAGCTTTTCACCGAGGATTACCTGATCGAGCGTCCGCTTTTGCAGGCTATGCGCCCGCAACCCGGGGGCGCGCCGGTCCTGCTCATCGACGAGCTTGACCGCACGGACGAGCCGTTCGAGGCCTTCCTTCTGGAGGCGCTGAGCGATTTTCAGGTGACGATCCCGGAGCTTGGCACGATCAAGGCGCCCGAGCCGCCGATCGTCATCCTGACCTCGAACCGCACGCGCGAGGTGCATGATGCATTGAAACGCCGCTGTCTCTATCACTGGGTCGATTATCCCAGCTTCGAGCGCGAGATCGAGATCCTGCATGCCCGCGCACCCGAAGCCGCCGAACACCTGTCGCAACAGGTGGTGGCTTTCGTGCAGAAGCTGCGAACCGAAGACCTGTTCAAGAAGCCGGGCGTTGCCGAAACCATCGACTGGGCCAAGTGCCTGCTGGCGCTCGACGTGCTCGACCTCAGCCCCGAGGTCATCGCGGATACGCTGGGCGCGATCCTGAAATACCAGGATGACATCCATAAACTCCAGGGCAGCGAGGCCAAGCGCATCCTCGACGAGGTGAAGTCCTCGCTCGAACCTGCGTGATGCTTCATCTTGCCCCAAATACTCCGGGGGGGCGACAAAACGCGGCGCGTTTTGCGCCTTGGGGGCAGCGCCCCCAGGATATCCGATGACCGAACTGCCGTCTCTCGACTTGCCCGAGCACCCGAAGCTCACCCACAACATCACCCATTTTGCGCGGGCGTTGCGCAGGGCCGGCCTGCCGATCGGGCCGGGGCGGGTGATCGACGCGATCCGCGCGGTCGAGGCGGCGGGGTTCACCGAGAAGGCCGATTTCTACTGGGTGCTGCATGCCTGTTTCGTGAACCGGCCCGAGCATCGGCGCGTCTTTGCGCAGCTATTTCGCCTTTACTGGCGCGACCCGCGCTACATGGAACACATGATGTCGATGATGCTGCCCGCCATTCGCGGCGTGCAGGAGGAGCGCCGGGCCGAAGCCGCCGAGAAACGCGCGGCCGAGGCGTTGCTCGACGGGGCCGAGCGCGACGCGCCCGAGATCGAGGAGAGCGGCGAGGAAGTGCAGATCGACATCGACGCCTCGCGCACCATGTCGCGCGAGGAACGTCTCAGGACGCTCGATTTCGAACAGATGAGCACCGCCGAGATCGCCGAGGCCAAGCGTATGCTGGCGCGGCTGCGCCTTCCGGTCAGACCGATCCCGACGCGCCGGGCGATGGCCGCGCTTCAGGGGCGTGCGATCGACGGGCGGCGCACCCTGCGCGCGGCGATGCGTCAGGGGGGCGAGTTGCGCAAGCTCCAGATGAAGGCCCCGCGCCCACGCTGGCCCAATCTTGTCGTCCTTTGCGACATTTCCGGCTCGATGAGCCAATACAGCCGCATGGTACTGCATTTCCTGCACGCGGTGGCCAATCACAAGGGGGCGGGCTGGGCGAAGGTACATGCCTTCACATTCGGCACGCGCCTGACCAACATAACCCGGCACCTGGCCACCCGAGATGTCGACCAGGCGCTCAAGGCCGCCGGTGCGCAGGCGCAGGACTGGGAGGGCGGCACCCGGATCGGGCAGAGCCTGCATGTTTTCAACCGCGACTGGTCGCGCCGGGTGACGGGGCAGGGGGCGGTGGTTCTGCTCATCTCCGACGGGCTCGACCGGGACGATGCGGCTCTCTTGGAAAAGGAGATCGAGCGGCTGCACCTGTCTGCGCGCCGCCTGATCTGGCTCAATCCGCTGCTTCGCTGGGACGGCTTTGCGCCCAAGGCCGCGGGCATCCGTGCGATGCTGCCGCATGTGGACAGTTTCCGCGCGGGTCACTCGGTCGCCACGCTGGAAGAGCTTGCCGCCGCACTTTCGCGCCCCGACGACATGGGCGAGAAGGCGCGGCTGATGGCGATGCTCGGGTCGTGAATGACGGCCGGACCGGTCGTTGTTGATGATCGGGCCGCGACAATCTTGCCCGGGTTCACGGGTTTACAAATATTCCCTTCACAATATATCACTTTTTCAGAATGTGATATGAGGAGACTCACCAATGACACTGAACTGGAAAACCGGGGGCCTTCTTCTGGGCGTCGTGTTCTTTCTGGCGGTGCTTCTGGTGAAACCGATCGGGGTGTCGACGCAGTTTGTCATCCTGGACGGTATCATCGGGAACGCGGCCAATTCCGAGCTTGTGACGCAAACCGAAGAGGGCTGGACCTCGAGCAATGCATATCTGGCCAAATCGGGCGGAAAATATGCCAACTCGGTGGCCAACCCGCTCAACTACAGCTTTGTTTTCGTCATCGCGATGATGATCGGGGCGTTCCTGTCGGCGTTGGCGCGGGGCGGCGTGTCGCGCGATGAGCGCAAGCTTCCGGCGATCTGGTATGCCAATTATGGTGATACGCCGTGGAAACGCTATGCCGTGGCCTTTGTCGGCGGGTTCATCGTGCTTTATGGCGCGCGCCTCGCGGGGGGCTGTACTTCGGGACACATGATGTCGGGGATGATGCAGACCTCGCTGTCGGGCTATATCTTCGCGCTGGGCGCGTTTGCCACGGCCATTCCCGTATCCATGATGTTGTATCGCAAGGAGGGCTGAGACATGAGTTCGATCATACTTGCACTGGTGATCGGTGCGGCATTCGGGGCGGTGCTCGACCGAATCGGCGCAACCAACCCGAACTGGATTGGCCGGATGCTGAGCCTGACCAACCTGCACCTGATGAAGACCATTCTGCTGGCGATCGGCACCGGTTCGGTGCTGATGTTCGGCGGGCAGATGCTGGGCCTGGTCGAGGTCGGCCACATGAGCGTCAAGGCGGCCTATGTCGGCGTGTTCATCGGCGGATTGCTGCTGGGCGCGGGCTGGGCGCTGGCGGGCTATTGCCCGGGCACCGGCGTCTGCGCGGCGGCCAGCGGGCGCAAGGACGCGTGGTTCTTCATCGCGGGCGGCCTGCTGGGGGCTGCGGCCTACATGGTGACCTATCCGGCCTGGCTGGCCTCGGGGATGCTCGACGACATTCTTGGTGGCAAGGTAACGCTTGGCACGGTTCCCGGCTCGGGCTTTGATGGTCTGAGCGCGATCCAGGGCGATCTGCTGGGGATCGTGCTGGGTGCGGGCTTCGTCGTCATCGCCTTTGTGCTGCCCGAACGGATCGTTGGCCAGGGCGAGGCCGTGGCACCGGCCGAGTGAAACGCAACCGATCATGAAATCGCGAACGGCTGCCCCTTGCGGGTGGCCGTTTTCTTTTGTTTGGTGAAGGGGCCTGATGGGGGAAGACAATGGACCGCTTCGACAACATTCCTGAAATCGCGCTTGATTGGCTCAGGGCGGGCCGCAATGTGGCGCTGGCCACGGTGGTCGAGACCTGGGGCAGCGCGCCGCGCCGGGTTGGTGCGCAATTGGCAATTTCGGACGAGGGCGCGATCGAGGGCTCGGTCTCGGGCGGTTGCGTCGAGGGCGCGGTGGTCGCCGAGGCGCTGGAGGCGCTCGACGATGGTGCTCCGCGGATGCTGGAATATGGCGTGAGCGACGGCGATGCCTTTGCCGTGGGGCTGGCCTGTGGCGGAACCATCCGGGTGATGGTCGAACCGGTGGGACCGGTCCTGCCTGTGGCGGTGCTGGAGGAGCTGGTCGCGGCGCGGGCGGCACGCGAGAGGGTTGCAGTGGTCTCGTCGCCGGGGGATGGGCCGCGGCGCCTTGTGCGCGCGGGGTTCGAGCAACGATTGCGCATGGACCGCTCGGGCTTCGAGGAGGATGGGAGTTTCGTCACCATTCACAACCCGCCGCTCAGGATGATCGTGGTGGGTGCGGTGCATATCGCGCAGGCGCTGGTTCCGATGGCCCGGCTGGCGGGTTTCGATCCGCTGTTGGTTGATCCGCGCCCGGCCTTCGGCTCGTCCGAACGGTTTCCGGGCGAAAAAATTCTGGAAGACTGGCCCGATGAGGCAGTCGCTTCCCTGGGCCTCGATGCACGCACGGCGCTGGTTCTGCTGACCCATGATCCCAAGCTTGACGATCCGGCCCTGAAGGCGGCGCTGCGTTCGGACGTGTTCTATATCGGGGCGCTAGGATCGACCCGGACCCATGCCAAGCGTGTGGCGCGGCTGGAGGAGGACGGGTTTTCCGGCGAGGAGATCGCGCGGATCCACGCGCCCGTCGGGCTGGATATCGGCGCGGCCGGGCCGGCGGAAATCGCGGTGTCGGTCCTGGCCGAATGCCTGATGGTGTTGAGGAAGGGATGAAATTCGGGCCGGTTCCCATAGCGGATGCCGAGGGGGCGATCCTGGCGCATTCCGTCGCCGTGGGAAAGAAGCGGTTGCGCAAGGGGCTGGTTCTGGAGGCTGATCATGTCGCGGCGCTGCAGGCGGCCGGGTTCGCGGATGTGACCGTAGCGCGGCTCGACCCCGGTGATCTTCACGAGGACGAAGCCGCAAGCCGGATCGCCGCGGCGTTGATCGAAGGCACGGGCGCGGGGCTCAGCCTCAGCCGGGCCTCTACCGGGCGCGTGAACCTGATTGCCGATGGTCCCGGTGTCGTGCTGATGGACGTGGCGCGATTGGAAGCGGTCAACCGGGTCAACCCGATGATCACCGTGGCCACAGTCCCGCCCTTTCATCAGATGGCGGGTGGCGGAATGGTCGCGACGGTCAAGATCATTTCATATGGGGTGTCGGGCGACGATGTGGCGCTTGCGGCGGACCATGCGCGCGGCACCGTGCGGCTGGCACGGCCGGTGGTTCCCAGTGCCAGCCTGATCGTGACCGAGATCGCGGGCGGTGCGGGCGAAAAGGGCCGCGAATCCATTGCCGGGCGGCTGGAGGCACTGGGCATGGAACTGGCCGAGGTGGTGCATGTGCCGCATGAGACCGGGGCGCTGGCGCGGGCGCTTGGCGCGGCACGCGGGGACATGACCCTCATCCTGACCGGTTCGGCCACGTCCGACCCGGCGGATACCGGGCCCGAGGCACTGCGGCAGGCCGGGGGGCAGGTTGATCGCTTTGGCATGCCGGTCGATCCGGGAAACCTGCTCTTCATCGGTGCGCTGGACGAGCGCCCGGTGATCGGGTTGCCGGGCTGTGCGCGGTCGCCCGCGCTCAACGGGGCCGACTGGGTGCTGAGCAGGGTTGCCTGTGGTCTCGAGGTGAGCGACGCTGATATCGCCGCAATGGGGGTGGGGGGCCTGCTCAAGGAGATCCCGACCCGCCCGATGCCGCGGCGCGGCAAGGGGCGGGCGAAAGATCGTGCGGCTTCGGGCACGAAATCGTGAAGCCGCGAAAATCGTCGCCCTGAAAAATTCCGGGTTCTCAACCGGGATGACCCGTGTTTAACTTGCACTAGAAAAACACAAAACCTAATCTGGGAGGAGCCAATGCCACAGGTCAGCATGACCGTGAACGGCAAACCTGCGTCCGGCGATGTCGAAGGGCGCACGCTGCTGAGTTCATTTCTTCGCGATACCTTGGGCCTTACCGGCACGCATGTCGGCTGTGACACCAGCCAATGCGGCGCCTGCGTGGTGCATGTGGACGGTGAGGCCGTCAAGGCCTGCACGATGTTCGCGCTCGAGGCCGAGGGGGCCGAGGTGGCCACCATCGAGGGGCAGGCCGCGCCGGATGGCACGCTGAACGCCATCCAGGCCGCCTTCCAGGAGCATCACGGGCTTCAATGCGGCTTTTGCACACCGGGCATGGTGATGAGTGCCGTGGCCCTTCTGAAAGACAACCCCAAGCCGAGCGAGGCAGAGATCCGCGACTATCTTGAGGGCAATCTCTGCCGCTGCACCGGGTATCACAACATCGTCAAGGCGATCATGGCCGCATCCGGCCAGGACGTGGGTGCGATCGCCGCCGAATAAGGCGCGAGGCGGGTTCGACCCCGCCACAAATGGGAGGATTTTGGAATGCCGAAGGATCATGAGGGCATTGGCGCCGGGACGAAACGGCGTGAGGATGTGCGGTTTCTGACCGGTGCGGGCAACTATACCGATGATATCAACGTGCATGGGCAGGCCCATGTGCATTTCCTGCGCTCGGACGTGGCGCATGGCCGGCTCAAGAAGGTCGACACTGCTGCCGCCGAGGGCATGCCGGGCGTCATCCGCGTCTTTACAGGGGCGGATTTCGAGGGCGTGGGCGGTCTGCCCTGTGGCTGGTGCGTGACCGACCGGCATGGGCAGCCGATGCAGGAACCGGCGCACCCGGTTCTGGCACAGGGCAAGGTGCGTCACGTGGGCGATCCGATCGCCGCCGTGGTGGCCGAAACGGCCGAACAGGCGCGCGATGCTGCCGAGGCGATCGAAGTGGAGATCGAGGATCTTCCGGCGGTGATCGACATGAAGGCGGCTCTCGAAGAGGGCGCAACGAAGGTGCATGACGATCTGACCTCGAACCTTTGCTATGACTGGGGCTTCGTCGAGGAAAACCGTGAGGCGGTGGACAAGGCCATAAAGGAGGCCGCGCATGTCACCACGCTGGAATTGAAGAATCAGCGGCTGGTCGCCAACCCGATGGAGCCGCGCGTTGCAGTGGGCGACTTCAACCGGGGAACGGGTGAGCACACGCTTTACACCACCAGCCAGAACCCGCACGTGATTCGCCTCTTGATGGGGGCTTTCGTGCTCGGCATTCCCGAGCACAAGCTGCGCGTCGTGGCACCGGATGTGGGTGGCGGTTTTGGCTCGAAGATCTTTCACTATGCAGAGGAGGCGTTCTGCACCTTTGCGGCGAAGGCGGTGAATCGCCCGGTGAAATGGACCTCGAGCCGCTCCGAAGCTTTCATCAGTGACGCGCAAGGACGCGACCATGTGACAAAGATTGAACTGGCGCTGGACAAGGACAACAACTTCACCGCGATCCGCACCGAGACCTATGCCAACATGGGTGCTTACCTCTCGACCTTTGCGCCGTCGGTGCCGACATGGCTGCACGGGACGCTGATGGCGGGCAATTACAAGACGCCGAACATTTATGTGAACGTGAAGGCGGTCTTTACCAACACGGTGCCGGTCGATGCCTATCGCGGGGCCGGGCGGCCCGAGGCCACGTATCAATTGGAGCGCGTGATCGACAAGGCCGCGCGCGAGTTGGGCGTTGACCCGATCGCCCTGCGCCGGCAGAATTTCGTGACCGAGTTTCCCTATGCCACGCCGGTGGCGGTGGAATATGACACCGGCGACTATCACGGTACCATGGATGTGCTTGAAAAGATGGCCGATCTCTCGGGTTTCGAGGCGCGGCGCAAAGAGAGCGAGGCGCGTGGCAAGCTGCGCGGTCTCGGACTCAATTGCTATATCGAGGCGTGCGGGATCGCGCCCTCGCAACTGGTGGGCCAGCTGGGTGCGCGGGCGGGCTTGTATGAATCCGCGACGGTGCGGGTGAACGCCACAGGCGGGATCGTGGTCATGACCGGCTCGCACAGCCACGGACAGGGGCACGAGACGACCTTTCCCCAGGTGATTGCCGACATGATCGGGATCGACGCCGACATGATCGAGATCGAGCATGGCGAC
The DNA here is from genome assembly GCF_041686535.1 of Aquicoccus sp. Taxonomy (NCBI): domain Bacteria; kingdom Pseudomonadati; phylum Pseudomonadota; class Alphaproteobacteria; order Rhodobacterales; family Paracoccaceae; genus Aquicoccus; species Aquicoccus sp. The sequence continues at coordinate 12,472 of NZ_JAWLDS010000044.1, forward strand.
ACCGCCAACACGCCGATGGGCATGGGCACGTATGGGTCACGCTCGATCGCCGTGGGGGGGAGCGCCATGGTGCGCGCCGCCGAGAAGGTGATCAACAAGGCCAAGAAGATCGCTGCCCACCTGATGGAGGCCAGCGAGGCCGATGTCGAGCTAAAGGACGGGCAATTCAGCGTGGCGGGCACCGACAAGTCCGTGGCGTGGGGCGACGTGACCCTGGCGGCCTATGTGCCGCACAACTACCCGCTCGACGAGATCGAGCCGGGGCTGGAGGAGACGGCGTTCTATGACCCGTCGAACTTCACCTATCCGGCCGGGGCCTATGCCTGCGAGGTCGAGGTCGACCCCGAAACCGGCAAGGTCGAGATCAAGAGCTTTGCCGCGGCCGACGACTTTGGCAATATCATCAACCCGATGATCGTCGACGGGCAGGTGCATGGCGGGATCGGGCAGGGGATCGGGCAGGCTCTGCTTGAAAACTGTGTCTATGACGAAAGCGGTCAGATCCTGAGCGCGAGTTTCATGGATTATGCCATGCCGCGTGCCGATGACGTGCCGTTCTATGATGTCGATCATTCGAGCCAGACACCCTGCACCCATAATCCGTTGGGCGTGAAAGGCTGTGGCGAGGCGGGGGCTATCGGCTCGCCTCCGGCGGTGGTGAACGCGGTGATCGACGCGCTGCATTCGGGCGGTCACAAGGTGGATCACATCGACATGCCGGTTTCCCCCGCGCGTGTCTGGGCAGCGATGAACGCATAAGGAGAACGAGAACATGTATGCATTCGATTTTGAACGGCCCTCCACGCTTGCCGAGGCGGAAAAGGCGCTTGCGGGTGAGGATGCGCAGGCGCTGGCTGGGGGACAGACCCTGATTCCGACGCTCAAACAGCGCCTTGCGATGCCTGAAAAACTGGTTAGCCTGGGCGCGATCCAGGAGATCAAAGGCGTATGCAAGGGCGATGATGGCGCACTTTGCGTCGGTGGTGGCACCAGCCACGCCACGGTGGCGCGCGAGGCGGCCGCGGATTACCCGGCGCTGGCGGCACTTGCGGCCCATATCGGCGATCCGGCGGTACGCAATCGCGGCACGATCGGTGGCAGCATCGCCAACAACGATCCGGCGGCCTGCTATCCGGCGGCGGTGCTGGCCTCGGGGGCGACGGTGGTCACCAACAAGCGCAAGATCGCGGCAGATGATTACTTCAAGGGAATGTTCGAGACCGCGCTAGACGAGGGTGAGATCATCACCGAGGTTCGGTTTCCCGTTCCGGAAAAAGCCAGTTACCAGAAGTTCGAGCAGCCCGCCTCGCGGTTTGCGCTGGTCGGCGTGTTCGTCGCGAAATACGCCGATGGCGTGCGCGTCGGTGTGACCGGGGCGAGCGAAGGCGGCGTGTTCCGCTGGACCGAGGCCGAGGCGGCATTGTCGGCCGATTTCTCGACCGGGGCCGTCGAGAGCATGGCGCCACCTGCGGACGGGATGATGTCGGACCTGCATGGCAGTGCCGCCTACCGCGCCCACCTGGTTGGCGTGATGACCCGCCGCGCAGTGGCTGCGGCAAGCTAAGAGGTTGAAAGCATGATGGAAACGCGGGTCCGGGTGGCCCGCGCTTTCTATTCCGGCTTGCGCGCTATAAAGTCGATCAGGGCCGAAAGGCCGGAATGGCCGCGCCCCTCCTGCACATCGCGTTCGTATTCCCGGCAGGTCAAGATGTCCCAGCCCGAGAATTCCTCGGACAGGCTCTTGCAAGTATACATGTTGCGCGCGTCAGGTGGGCCGCCGGTCCCGCGGCCGATCTGCTCGGGGGTATAGCCGTGCAACATGACCAATCCGCCGGGCTTCGTCGCACCCTGCATCTTGCGAAAAAGACGGGTGCGTTCGACCGGGCCAACGAACTGGATGAAAACACCGAGGACGATGTCGTAAAGCCCCTCGAAATCCTGTGCCAGCACGTCGCACTGGCGAAAGTCGACCATCACGCCGCGCTCATCGGCCAGGGAGCGGGCCTTGGCAACGGCGGAAGGTGCGTATTCAAGGGCCGTCACCTCCAGCCCAAGTTCGGCGAGGTGGACCGAGTTGCGCCCTTCGCCGTCGGCGACCGACAGAACCGAAAGGCCGGGTTGAAAGAAATCCGCGTGATCGAGAAGGAAGATCGCGGGCTCCTTTCCGAAAACAAAGTCCGGCGTCGAGAATCGTTCTTCCCACATGTTGGCGTCCAATCCTTGCGAAAATGAAAACGCCCCGCGCGAAAACCAGGCGAGCGGGGCGTGGATCGTGCTGTCAGCCAATCACTTCTGCGGCAGGGGGGCGACCATCATGATCATCTGACGCCCCTCCATTTTCGGCATGTTCTCGACCTTGCCGATCTCCTTGACGTCTTCCGCGATCCGTTCGAGCAACCCGCGTCCCAGATTCTGGTGCGCCATCTCACGGCCCCGAAAACGAAGCGTGACCTTGACCTTGTCGCCCGCCTCGAGAAAGCGCACGACGTTGCGCATCTTGACGTCGTAATCATGCGTGTCTGTATTGGGCCGGAACTTGACCTCCTTGATCTCGATGGTCTTCTGCTTCTTCCGGGCCTCGGATTCACGCTTTTGCTGTTCGTATTTGTATTTGCCGAAATCCATGATCTTGCAGACCGGCGGATTGGCGTTGGGCGAAATCTCCACAAGGTCGAGCCCGGCCTCTTCGGCCATTTCAAGGGCGCGTTCCGGGGTGACGACCCCGACGTTTTCACCCTCGGCGCCGATCAGGCGAATCTCTGGGGCACGGATGCGATCATTGACGCGGGGTCCGGTTTCGCGCGTGGGGGGCGCGTTATGAGGTCTGCGGGCTATGGTTTTGGTCCTTCGATTGTTTTCCGGAAATCCGAGTTAGCAAGTTAAACTTGGCGGCGCCGCAGTTCAAGCGGCAATCTTCGGCGGAAACGGGCCGTTTGTGCCGGGATTCCCGTTGTTCCCATTGAAAGTTGCGCGGTTCGGTCGCATTTGAAATCTCCGGGTTCGGTCCCCGTGCCAGGCGGGGACGCTGCTAGTCAAAGGATGAGGATCATGAGGAGTTTGATTTGGGTCGCAGTGGCGGTCGCACTTCTGGGCATCGGGTATTTTGTGTTCACCGGTCGGACCGTGGAAGAGTCCGTCGACAGCATGTCCGACACGGGAAGCGAGGCTGGTGACGCCGCTTCCGAGGCCGTGGAAGATACGTCCGATGCCGTCACGGAGGCAGCCGATGATGCAGCCGAGGCTGTGAACGATGCGGTCGAGACCGCCACCGATGAGGCGGAAGAGGCCGCCGAAGCGGCGGACGAGGTGACCGAGGAGCCTGTCGATGATGCCGGGCAAGCCGCTGACGAAGAAACGGAAAACACCGCCGATAGCGCGGATCCCGTGGCTGAGGGTGAGCAAGACGCCTCGGCGGATTCGTCCGATGTGGACGAGGACACAGCCGGTCAGACCGGCGGTTCCACGCCGGATGATGGTGACGAAACCACCGGTGAGGCCACGCAGGACGCAGCTGAGACAGGCGATGAGACTGCGACGGAAGATGCTGATCCCATTGAGGAATCCGCTGATCCGCTGTCCGTGGAGGGCTTCGATTTCGACAGGGTTGCCGAGATGATCGATGAGAATGAGGAGATCGGGGTGGGCGAGAAGATGCTGCTCAAGACCGGGCTTGAAAGCGCGCGGGACAACCCCGAAGTGCTCGAGGAGATGCTGGACGAGGTCAAACAGGCCCTTGGCATGTAACCCTTTGCTTCTGAACGATTTTGGCAAGCCCCCGCCCGGTTGCCCGGGCGGGGGTCTTGGTTTGCGCGGGTGCGAAGCCAAGGCCCCGGGTTAACGCCGCCCGGTAGCCCGATGCAGGGGGGTGACATCCGGCTGCCGCCCGGCTGTCCCCCGGCTGCCGGGGGAAACGGAGGGGCGTTAACGGTTTGTTGGTTAATGGGGCGTACGGTGGGGGAGTTGGTGAGAACGGCAGCAATGCGCAGGAAACGGGCTTTGCAAGGTTACCCGCCATGCGCATGATCAATCGACGGCAAAGGGCCACGAAATGTCGCCACCCTACCGGCCGCTCATGAGGGCCACGGCGAAACCCTCTGTCGTCATTGCTCATGTTCTGCACAGTAACTGAGGCCAAAACCCGGGTGGTCTCTTCTACAGCGATTGGTTCGACAGCGCGATCCTGGCACATTGAAATGCCATCAGGAGCGTGTGGCGTTCGCCTATGTCCGTCCACAAGCTGCTGTTTCAGTCGGTGTGGTTTGACTTTGCTTGCGCGCATCACGCATCACCGAGACATCCAGCCAGCGCTTTCTTGTCGCCGGTCAATCCGAGAGCGATGTCACGCGCTGTCATTGCTGATTGCGCGCTGTCACCTTCCACGAGCCGGAGGACATAACGATGCCTTCGGGTTTCTCGAGAGGGGCGAGTTCGCACTTCAAGGCGGCGACGATTTCATCATGGCGCCGCTCGGCAATCATGCCCGCCTCGCGATAAATCTCCCCCGCCGGTCCGATCGCGAGTTGGAAGGCCACAGCATCGTCCAGCGACTTGCCCATCACCACCGGGGCGTCCACGGGCTCGAATGCGATCGCCTCAAAACCCGCCGCTTCGAGTTGCCGCCGGACCACAGCCTCATCCGCCATCGAGAATGGGCCGGGGCCGCAGGTGTCGGCGTCGTCCTCGGGCGCGGGAAGGAACCGCTGGATCACCTGTTTCGGCAAGTTCATGCACGGGTTGTCCTCCAGCGCGCGCCACACGATCATTGTCATCGTGCCGCCGGGTCTGAGTGCCGCGCGCATGTTGCGCAATCCGGCGACGGGATTCTCGAAAAACTGGGTTCCGAAGCGCGAGAAGCAGGCGTCGTGGATCGGCTGGAACCGATGCGTCAGCACGTCCGCCTCGACGAAAGTCAGGTTCGAGATCCCCTCGGCCGCAGCCTCGCGGCGGGCGAAGTCGAGGAAGGCATCGCAGCAGTCGACGCCAAGAACGGCGCCGGATCTGCCGACCAGACGGGCCAGTTCGATCGCCGTGTCTCCGAACCCGCAGCCGATGTCGACGACCCGGTCGCCTTCGCCAAGGCCGAGCGTCGGCAGCACCTGGTCGCTGTGGTTCGATGTCCCCTCGACGAGGATGTGCCGGAAGCGAATGAACTTGGGGACGAGCACCCGGTTCCAGAAATCGACGTATTCGCTGGTGTCTTCGATCGTTGCTGTCGTCATGTCTTTGGTCTCCCTTGATATCCGGATCGCGCAAGCGCCGGGTCATTGTGCCGGCGGCTTCGGTATCACGGCGTTGACCAGCGTGCGCTGCACGGTCCAGTCGCCATCCACCTTCTTGAGGATCGCCAGGTGATAGCCGTCGAGCGGTTTGCCTTTTGGATCCGTGATCGTGTAGCGGGCGAGATCCCAGGCCGTGTCGCCAATGACCTCGATTTCGATCGTCTCGACGGTCATGTCGCTGAAACCGGCCTCGAAGCTGCGCCGATACCGCTCTTCCACGGCATCGCGGCCCTCGTATATCTGGCCAAGCGGGCCGTAATAGACGACGTCCTCGCTGAAGAGCCGGGCGAGGGCTTTGGCATCCGCGTCATTGAAGCGGTCCTCGTATTGCTGGAGCCTTTCGTCGATGGCCTGCCGCGCGTCGGGATCGGCGAGCGCCGGGCCTGAAATCGGCATGGCAAGCGCGAGGGCTGCGCTACCGGCGATAAGGTTGGATATTGCGATGCGTAGCATTGGTATCTCCTGCGGTCTGTTGCTTTCCTCAGCCTGACGGTTGAGCCGGTCCGGGAGAAGTGCGAGACTCGGCCCTATCGGTCCGTTTCCGTCGCGGAGGACAAGAATGGTCGAGGACACGCCGCTGCATGTATGCCTCGTCGCCGTTCCGGGCTCGCTGCTCCTGCCCATTGCCGGGCTCTACGAAGTGCTGACGGCCTTTCCGGTTGTGGCCGGTTTCCACGAGGGTGTGCCGTCGTCCCCGCCCTTCGCGGTCGAAATCGTAGGCACGGCGCAGACGAACGTGCCTGCCGCGAGCGGCCTGCCGATTACGATCCAGCGCGCGGTGGACAGGATCGAACGAACCGACATCATAATAGTCCCGACGATGGCCGTCGAGGAACGCTGGGAGGCCGGACGTCACCCCGAACTCGTAGCGTGGATGCAACGGATGCACGCGCAGGGCGCGATGCTCTGCTCGGCCTGCACCGGCCTCGGGCTTCTGGCGGAAACCGGCCTTCTCGATGGTCGGCAGGCGACGACCCACTGGGCGTTTGGACCGGGTTTTCGGCAAGCGTTCCCCGATGTTGAATTGCGCCTGGACGAGGTTTTGGTCACCGCCGGCCACCGCGAGGAATTCGCCATGTCGGGCGGGGCCGCCTCGTGGCAGGATCTGGTTCTCTACCTGATCGGTCGTTTCGTCAGCCCCGTCGCCGCGCAGGCGATCGCCAAGTTCGAATTGCTTGAGCGGCACGCCGAGGGCCAGGCCCCCTACCTGCCGTTCCTGCCGCAGACCCAGCACGGCGATGCCATGGTGCGCAACATGCAGAACTGGCTGGAAACCAATTTCGCGGTGGCCAGTCCGGTCACAGAGATGACTGGCAGATCGGGACTTTCACCGCGCGCTTTCGAGCGGCGGTTCAAGCGCGCGACGGGGCTGTCTCCCATTGGCTACGTCCAACAGGTGCGCATCGACGAGGCGAAGCGCAGGTTGGAGCAGACCGACTTGCCGATTGACCAGATCAGCTGGGAAGTCGGCTACGAGGATGCCGCGGCCTTCCGGCGTCTTTTCAAGCGCATCGCCCGCGTGTCCCCTGGCATCTATCGCCGCAAGTTCGCGACAGACAGACCCGCATAGCAGGCCAGTCTGGCATCGCCCTGGATCGCCGCACCGCGGCCCGTCGATGCGCGCGTGTGGTGGCGACCCCCCAACGCAAAAGGGCGCCCGGTGGGGGCGCCCTTTCGGTTGGTCTGATCCCGGGTCTCAGCAGCTGTAATACAAGCCGAATTCGACCGGGTGCGGGGTGTGCTCGAAGAGCTCCACTTCTTCCATCTTCAGGTCGATATAGCCTTCGATCTGGTCCTTGGTGAAGACGTCACCGGCCAGTAGGAAGTCGTGATCGTCGGCGAGGCAGTCGAGCGCCTCGCGCAGGCTTCCGCAGACGGTGGGGATGCCGGCGAGTTCCTCGGCGGGCAGGTCGTAGAGGTTCTTGTCCATCGCCTCGCCCGGGTCGACCTTGTTCTTGATCCCGTCGAGCCCGGCCATCAGCAGCGCGGCGAAGGCGAGATAGGGGTTGGCCGAGGGATCGGGGAAGCGGGCCTCGACGCGCTTGGCCTTGGGGCTTTCGGTCCAGGGAATGCGCACGCAGCCCGAGCGGTTGCGGGCGGAATAGGCGCGCAGCACCGGGGCCTCGAAGCCGGGGATGAGGCGCTTGTAGCTGTTGGTCGAGGGGTTGGTGAAGGCGTTGAGCGTCTTGGCGTGCTTGAGGATGCCGCCGATGAAGTGGAGCGCCTCCTGGCTCAGGTCGGCGTATTTGTCGCCGGCGAAGAGCGGTTTGCCGTCCTTCCAGATCGACATGTTGCAGTGCATCCCGGTGCCATTGTCGCCATAGATCGGTTTCGGCATGAAGGTGGCCGATTTGCCATAGGCGGCGGCGACGTTGTGAATGACGTATTTGTATTTCTGAAGCTCGTCGGCCTGCTTGGTGAGGCTGTCGAAGATCAGGCCAAGCTCGTGCTGGCAGGAGGCGACCTCGTGATGGTGCTTGTCGACCTTCATGCCGAGGCGTTTCATTGTCGAGAGCATTTCCGAGCGGATGTCCTGGCCGTCGTCGATCGGGTTGACCGGGAAATAGCCGCCCTTGACGCCGGGGCGGTGGCCGGTGTTGCCCATCTCGTATTCGGTGTCGGTGTTCCAGGCGCCGTCGATGGCGTCGACCTCGTAGCTGACCTTGTTCATCGTGTTGGAAAAGCGCACGTCGTCGAACAGGAAGAACTCGGCCTCGGGTCCCCAGTAGGAGACATCGCCGATGCCGGAGGATTTAAGGTAAGCCTCGGCCTTTTGCGCGGTGCCGCGCGGGTCGCGGGCATAGGGTTCGCCGGTGTCAGGCTCGACCACCGTGCAATGCACGCAGAGGGTTTTCTCGGCGTAGAACGGATCGAGATAGGCGCTTTCGGTGTCGGGCATCAGTTTCATGTCGGAGGCTTCTATGCTTTTCCAGCCGGAGATCGAGGAGCCGTCGAACATGAAGCCCTCTTCGAGGAAGTCCTCGTCGACCTGGTCGGCCATGACGGTGACGTGCTGAAGCTTGCCGCGCGGGTCGGTGAAGCGGATATCGACATAGTCGACCGCCTCGTCCTTGATCGTGGTGAGAACGTCCTTGATGCTCATTCCGTTGGTCCTTTTCGTCTGCAGAATGGTTGGGTATTTGCCGTGGCGGCGGCCCGTCGCCGCAGCGCGGGGCCGTGTGGGGGCGGATGCGTCAGAGTGCGTCGGAGCCGGTCTCGCCGGTGCGGATGCGGATGGCCTGTTCTACCGGGCTGACAAAGATCTTGCCGTCGCCGATCTTGTCGGTCTTGGCGGCCTCGACGATGGCTTCGATCGCCTGGTCGACGAGATCGTCATCGAGAACCACCTCGAGTTTGACCTTGGGCAGAAAATCGACCACGTATTCGGCGCCGCGGTAAAGCTCTGTATGGCCTTTCTGGCGGCCGAATCCCTTGACCTCGATCACGGAGAGCCCCTGGACACCGACTTCCTGCAGCGCCTCTTTGACTTCATCGAGCTTGAAGGGCTTGATGATGGCTTCGATCTTCTTCATGGGGGCCTCCCTCGTGATGCATTCCGGGGTGACTCAGCACTTCCCGCGGGCGGGCACAATTCGTTAGGTTACCGGCAGGTGGCGCCGTCCGGGTGAAATCGTGGGTGTGCCTAGAAAATGTGCAACAAGCCCGAAATCCGGGCGAATGTGAATCGAGGGGGCGATCCATGATCGAGGTGCTGACGGCAAGTGAGATGCGGTCGATCGAGCGCGCGGCGATCGAGGGCGGTTCGGTCACGGGGCTTGAACTGATGGAGCGCGCCGGGCGCGGCGTGGTCGCGGCGGTGTTCGAGCAATGGCCCGGACTGGCGGTGGCACCGCATCGGGCGGCGGTGCTGTGCGGGCCGGGCAACAATGGCGGCGACGGCTTCGTCATCGCCCGGCTGCTTAAAGAATGGGGCTGGGAGGTGGACCTGTTCCTGCTGGGTGACGCCGATCGGTTGCCGGCGGATGCAGCGGCGAACTGTGCGCGTTGGCGGGCCATGGGTCGGGTCGGGGACTGGTCGGGCGCGGATCGTGCACAACATGCCGATCTTGTGGTGGATGCGCTGTTCGGAACCGGGCTGACGCGGCCGGTTTCCGGGGATGCCATCGCGCCGATCCGGGCTTGCGCGGAGGCGCGGAATCGGCCGCGCATGGTGGCGGTGGATATCGTCTCAGGACTGGACGCCGACAGCGGGCGGGCCCTGGGGCCGGCGGGAATTGCCGATCTGACCGTCTGCTTTCATCGTGCCAAGCCGGGGCATTACCTGGCCGAGGGGCCGGGTCTCACGGGGCGGCTGCGGGTGTGTGACATCGGACTGAGCGCGGTGGCGACGGGTGCGGTCGGGATCGCGGAACCCAGCGCGATCGCCAAGCCGCCGGCCGGGCACAAATATGCCAGCGGTCACGCGCTCGTCCTGTCGGGCGGGGCGGGGCGCACCGGCGCGGCGCGGCTGGCGGCGCGCGGGGCGCTGCGCGTGGGCGCCGGGCTGGTGACCCTGGGGGTGCCCGGTTCGGCGCAGATGGAAGTGGCAAGCCAGATCACCGCGATCATGCTGGCCCGCGTCGAGGATGGCGCGGGGCTGGCCTCGGTGCTGGAGGACGGGCGGATCAACGCATTGTGCCTCGGGCCGGGGCTGGGGCTTGCGCGGGCGCGTGATCTCGTGGAGGCGGGTCTTGCCGGGCCGGCGCGTGCGCTCGTGCTGGATGCGGACGCGCTGTCGACGTTTTCCGATGACCCGCAGGCGTTGTTCACGCTGCTCAATGACGCCTGCGTGCTGACCCCCCACGGCGGGGAATTTGCGCGGCTCTTTCCCGATCTGGCCGAGAAGCTGGAGGCATCGGCCACCGCGGGGCCTGCCTTTTCCAAGGTGGATGCGACGCGCGAAGCTGCCCGGCGGGCAGGCTGCGTGGTGCTTTTCAAGGGGGCAGACACGGTGATCGCATCGCCGGACGGGGCCTGTGTGATCAACCCGGCGTTCCATGACAGGGCGGCGCCGTGGCTGGCCACAGCCGGGTCGGGCGACGTTCTCGCGGGGGTCATCACCGGGTTGCTGGCGCGTGGCCTCGGGGCGTTCCGGGCCGCCGAGACGGCGGCATGGTTGCACGTGGAATGTGCCCGAAACTTTGGGCCCGGATTGATTGCCGAGGATCTTCCCGAGGAATTGCCGCGGGTCTTTCGCGCGTTGGAAGCCGAAGCCGAGCGTCAGGCCGCGCGGCGCAGCGGCTCGACCGGATCGCAGGCCAGTTCGAGCCCATTGACATAAAGGATATGGGCCGCGTCGAAGAAGAGGTCGCAGAGCCGCATCTCGCGGATCGGGCCCTGGCGCACGAATTCGCCATCGATCAGGTCGCGCGCAGGCACGAGGGCCTGTTTGCGGCCCGAAAGCGCCTCGGCCCGCCAGTCGCGCAACAGGATCCGGTGACCGGCCGGGATGACCGCATCGGCCGGCGGGGCGGAATGGCCCAGCGATCCGGCGGCGATACGAACCGTTTCGACGCGCGCCACGCGCGCAGCGAGGCCACGCAACAGCACCATACCGCGATCACGTGTGATGATCCTGTCCCCGGGGCTGAGATGTTCGACCGGCAGCGCGCCATCGAGCGTGAGGATCGTGCTGCCGAGGGTAAAGCCGTTGGATACGGTTAGATGAATCGGATCGTCGACGCGCTGTGACGCGGCGAACGACCCCCTTGGGGTCTGTGTCATTGGGCAAACCTGCTCTTACTGCCTCGTTGTTTTGTCACAGCTTACGCCAAGAGAGTGTTAATGTCGCCCCCTTTTTCATGCGTTCACCCGTTGGATTTGCCCTCGCCTTGGCATGAGGGCTTTGCTAGAAGGCGCTGCGAAGCGGGTGTGGCGGAACTGGTAGACGCACCAGATTTAGGTTCTGGCGCCGCAAGGCGTGGGGGTTCGAGTCCCTCCACCCGCACCAGGCAGAAATGCCGTTGCGTCGCATTCAGGCCCCCGATCTGTCCTCGGGCTTGCTTCGCAAGGCTTGACAACAGGCACCCAAATGGATCCCT
>NZ_JAWLDS010000045.1:0-23355 GCF_041686535.1 Aquicoccus sp.
GCTGGCAAATGGTGGGACACCCAAGGCCAAAACAGCCGCGTGTCAGTCTTCGGAATCAAGCGTCTTGCGGGACACATTGATCCATATCCCGTGTGTTTTTGAAGTATTATTGAAGCTCCATAAGGATTCAATTCAAGCGCAATCCACGAGTTGACAGTTTTTTTTCTCATGATCAAACCTTTCAAAAGTCTTCGTCCCCGAAACAGACCGGGAGGCCAAACTGTCAAGGGAACAAGCATGTCCTATTCCAAAGCGTCTGACCTCCTGCGCATCGCCGATATGGCGATGGCCAGTTTCGAAGGCATTTCCCTGCGCGACATCACCCGGGAATTCGGTTGCGATCATCGCACTGCCCAGCGGATGATGCGCGCTTTCGAGAGCGTGTTTTCGAACGTGGACGTCCTCGATGATGCCGAGCGTCGCCGCCGCTGGCGTCTGCCACGGACCGATCCAAGATGGCTGCAGGCCCAGGGGATCAGGGATGGCGAACTGGCCGCGCTGGATATGGCCGCAAAGCGCGCCGAGCGCGACGGGGCGCCCGACGACGCCCAGAGGCTGCACGCGCTGAGAGACAGGTTGCTGGCGGCCATGCCCGCCAGCCACGCGCGCCGGACCGAAGCCGATGCCGAGGCGCTGCTGGAATCGCAGGGTTTCGCCTCGCGCCCCGGGCCGCGGGTCGTGTCCGACATGAAACTGCTGGGCACCCTGACCGAGGCATTGCGGGCCCCATGGGGGTTGAAAGTTCTCTATCGCGGTGCGCAGGACGAGGCGCCAAAGCTGCGCCTTCTCGAGCCGCATGGCCTGCTGCTCGGGATCCGACGGTATCTGGTCGCCCGACCGTCGAACGGCGATGGCCGCATGCGCCGTTTTCGGCTCGACCGAATCCATTCTGCCGAGATCATGGGGCGCAGTTTCGCCCGCGATCCCGATTTCGATCTCGATGCCTTCGCGGCCCGCGCCTTTGGCTCGTTTCATTCCGATGCGGAATTCGGCCCGGTGGAATGGCGGTTCACTCCAGAGGCCGCGCCAACCGCACGGCAATTCGTGTTTCATCCACACCAGGAGATGACCGAGGCGCCGGACGGTTCCTTGACCGTGCGGTTCAGAGCCTCGGGGCACTTGGAAATGGCGTGGCACCTTTACACGTGGGGCGACCAGGTCGAAGTCATCGCGCCGGATGCACTACGCGCCATGGTTAATCATTACCGTCGCAGTGACTTTCCAGCGCTTCCATAGAGCAGTCAGGACTCCAGGATTTCCGTTTCCTTTTTCGCCATCTCTCTTTCGCATGCTTTTCGTTATCCTGTCCTTTTCATTCGGCACACCGTGGGATTACAATCTCACGGAGGTAGCCCAATCATTAAACGAGGAGCGAAGCAGAAATGGGCTTGGGGCCCAAGCCATGTCAGCTTCTGACGCCCCCATGAGCGACTTATGACGCATTGGTCACACCATGACCGCAGAATCACCTTTCAGGAGCTGCCATGACGTTTCGATTCATTCATTCCTCCGACCTCCATATCGGCCGAAGATTCGCGAACATTCCCGAGCCGCCGGATGGCAATATTCGCGGCCGTCTTATGGAGGCTCGGCATGGCTCGATCGGTCGGCTGGCGATGGCAGCGCGCGACCGTGGTGCAAAGCATGTGCTGCTGGCCGGAGACACGTTCGATACCGCCACGCCGTCCACCCCCGTCATCCGACAGGCGCTCGCCGCGATGGCGGATGCGCCCGACGTGACATGGTGGCTTCTGCCGGGCAATCACGACAACCTCCGTGATGCCGAGCCGCTATGGGAGGCGATCTGCCGGGACGCACCCGAAAACGTGATGGCCCTTACGGATACGCAACCCCACGATCTCGGAGAGCAGGCCACTCTTCTGCCCTGCCCCATCAGATTTCGCTCCGGCGCAAGCGACCCGTCCGAGCCTCTGGTAACGATGGCCAGCGACGAAGGCCGGATGCGCGTCGGCCTGGCGCATGGCGGCGTCACCGACTTCACCGAATCCGGCGACGCGATTGCCCCCGATCGTGACCGCAGCGCGCGGCTCGATTACCTCGCTCTTGGCGACTGGCACGGCCGAATGGCCGTGTCCGACCGGGTGCACTATTCGGGCACGTCGGAACAGGACCGCTTCAAGCATGGTCGGCGGGGCGTCTGCCTGTGCGTTGAACTGGATGGTCGGGGCGCCACGCCGAGGGTGGATGAAATCGAGACCGGCGCATTCCTCTGGACGGAGGTGGAGCTGCCGCTGCATCCCCGGCAGGACGCCGCCGCGGCGCTGGCCAGGGTATTGCCACCCGCGGGCCGGCGCGACATCATGATGCGTGTCATGGCCACCGGCTGGGCCGGGCTTCCCGACCGGGCAGATCTCGAACGCGCCGCGCATCGTTGCGCGCCCGACTTCGCCCATTTCGAACTGGTGACCGATACGCTCGGCACTCACTACGAGTCCGCCGACCTTGACGAGATCGACCGGGCGGGCGCACTGCGTCTGGCAGCCAACATGCTCAAGGACGATGCCGAATCGGAGGCTCTTTCGCAGGAGAACCGCGAGGTCGCGGCCGACGCAGTCGCCCGCCTTTACGCTTATGTGCGGGAGGCCTCGGAATGAAACTGCGTTCCATTACCCTCGACAACATCCGCCGTTTCGTCGAGCCGGTGCGCGTCGCGGATTTCAGCGACGGACTGAACGTGCTGTGCGAACCCAATGAGCACGGCAAATCAACGCTTTTCGATGCGATCCAGGCGCTGTTCTTCAAGCCGCATGGCTCTCGCGACAAGGAGGTCAAGGCATTGCGCCCTCATGCGGGTGGCGCGCCAGAGGTAACCATCGAGATCGAGACAGACGATGCCCGCTTCACGATAACTAAGCGGTGGCTGCAGAAGCCCGCTGCCAAGGTCCACCGCGGCGGCACCCTGATCGCACAGGCCGACGAAGCAGAAGCCTGGATCGCCGATCTGCTGGGCGGGGATGCCGGCGGGCCCTCGGGCCTGATCTGGGTCAGGCAGGGCATGACCGATCTCACTGGCGGTTCGACCAAGGAGCAGAACGCGGCGCTGGAGGCGCGACGCGATCTGATGTCATCGGTCGGTGAAGAGGTCGAGGCGATGACCGGCGGACGGCGCATGGACATGGCGCTTGCGCGGTGCCGCGAGGAACTCGCCGGCTATGCCACCAAGACCGGACGTCCTTTCGCGAATGGTCCCTGGAAGGCCGCGCAGGACCGCGTCGAAGAGTTGACTGCGCGGCACGAGGATCTGGCAGCGACCGCGCAGGATCTGCATGACGCGCTGGCCGAGCGCAAACGGGCGCGGCGCGCCCTGCGCGACCTCGAAGATCCGGAAGCCTCCAAGGACAGACGGCGAAAGCTCGACGCGGCCCGCGCAGCCCATGCGGCGGCAGAACGCCACGCGGAAGAGCTCGTTGCCGAGGCGCGCAAGGTGGCCATGGCGCGCCTGGAGGCCGACAATGCCCGCAAACTGCTTGAAGGCTTCCGGGAGGCCCGCACCGAAAGGACGAAAGCCGCAAAGGAGGCCGAGGCGGCAGAAAGAGACGCCCAGGATAAAAAGGCCGCGCTGGACAAGGAACGCAAGGCACGCGATACGGCTGAACGCGATCTGGAGACTGCCCTGCAAACGCTGAAGAAGGCCGAAGACGAACATAACCTCGCCCTTCGCGCCAAGGCTGCCCGCGACGGTGCGGATCGGCGAAGAGAACTGGAAACCCGCATCGCCAAAGCCGAGGAGGCACGCAGTTCCATGGAGCGGGCCGCAGCGGCGGCGCGCTCCGGTCCTGATGCGAAGGCTATGAGCCAGATCGAAAGCCTAGCCGCGGCCCATGCCACGGCGATCGCGGCACGGGATGCAACGGCAACGCAGGTCATTGCCCGCTACGCCGAGGGTCGCGAGGGGGCGATCCGTACCGACAAGACCGCCCTGCCCGACGGGCAAGCCGTGCCCCTCCCGCGCGCCACGCGGCTCAGGATCGAAGGCATAGGCGAGTTGGAGGTTCGCCCCGGCGATGCCGATCACGACGACTCGGTCGAGGCTGCCGCCGCGGCACTGCGCAAGGCACTTGTCGGGATCGGTGCTGACGATCTAAAGGCGGCCCGCGCCAGTGCCGCAGCCCGGATCGAGGCCGAACGGCGACACGGGGAGGCAAAGGCCGTCCTGAACAGCCTTGCACCCGAGGGGATCAACTCCTTGCGCGATGCGCTTGCGAAAATCCCGCAGGTGGATGAAGACGCCGACGCGCCTGACCTGGCCACGGCGGAGGCCGCGCTGAAACACGCGCGTGCCGCCCAAGAAGTAGCGCGCATCGCACGCGATACCGCGTCTGAACGGGTATCGGATGCCCGCAACGAGGCCACGAAGGCAGAGGCGGCGCTCACATCGCTCCGTGAGCGCCTTAAGCGGGCTGAAGAGACGCTGTCAAGATACGGCGATACGACGGAAGACAACCTCGCCTCGGACATGCAGCGGACTGCCGAGGCGCTTCAAGCCGCCGAAACGATCCATGCGGAGAAGGCACGCGACACCCCAGATCTCACCGGTAGCGAAGCCGCGTTGAAACGCGCGGAATCGGTCGAACAAGGCGCACGGGAGGAAATTGCCCGCCTGAAACCGCTTATGGCCCGACTGGACGAACGGATTACCCGGTCCTCTGGCGATGCGGTCGAGGAACGCCTGGCCGAGACCGAACAGGAGCTCAGGGTGGCCACCGCCACCCTTGCCCGGATCGAACACGAAGTTAAGGTTTTGCAGCGGCTGGAAAAGGCGCTGGAGGCGGCCCGCACCGAGGCGCGCGAACGATATTTCACCCCTATTGCAAAGGAATTGAAGCCACTCTTGCACTTGCTCTGGCCCGAGGCCGAACTGACCTGGGGGGAGGAATCCCTGCTGCCCGACGCGCTCATCCGCGAAGGTCGGGAGGAGCCGATCGACATACTGTCGGGTGGCACACAGGAACAAGTGGCGCTACTGGTGCGCCTCGCTTTCGCCCGTATGCTCGCCGCCGCCGGCCGGATCGCGCCGGTGATCCTCGATGATGCACTTGTCTTTACCGATGATGACCGGATCGAACGCATGTTCGACGCCCTGCACCGGCAGGCAGGGGATCTGCAAATCATCGTCCTGACCTGCCGCCAGCGCGCCTTCCGCGATCTTGGAGGCAACGCGCTGCGCCTCGACCGCCCTTCCAATGCAGAGACCGCCGTATGATCAGGGATAGCGGAAGGATCCGCCTCTCCGGATCCGACCACATGCTGTTCATGTCCTGCTCACAACAAGATTTGCGTGAAATGTCACCACGCCACACCACCCAAAGGAACATCTTCCGATTCAAACACCACTCCGGCGCGCCAACGCTCCTGTCCTAATCCAGCGCGATCGGCAGAGCGTGCGCTCGCCGGAAACAGCGGAATCCGGGCTGGATCCCGTCAGTCTCCTGATGCGGCTTGACGTTTCGGGCCCGGTCTGAATTACTGAGCACACGCAGGGGAGCTCCGTAGCGCCGGGGCTGAGATGCAGGACGCAAGTCCTCGGACCCTTGAGCTGATCTGGGTAATGCCAGCGGAGTGAGGTGAACATGTTTTCAGGGGCACAAATCTCGTTATATCCGATGTCGGACGATTTCGTCGACATCATCCTTGGCGCACTCAACGCGCTGGAGCCTTGGCGAGATCGGCTGAGGCTCGACACCGACCATCTTTCGACGCTGATGGTCGGCCCGCCCGAAGTGATGTTTCCGGCAATGCGCGACCTGTTCTGCGCGGCCGCTCGAACAGACGTTCATACGACCATGCACGCCACCGTTTCGCGGGGCTGTCCGGGCGAACCTGACGATCCGATCTGCCAGCCGGTGACAGGCCAGAAGCGTGATATGAGAATGGCAGACCGCATTGCCGCCAGTCGCGCAGCCGTGGCCCATGCAGTGCGCACGGAGCAGGACATCGCGGCACAGCTGTCGCTCTATCCTCTCGGGGTCGGACACCACATGGACGAGATCTACGGCTGTATCGAATTCCTGAAGGGCTCCGGCGTGTTCGACCGGTCCAAGAATTTCTGCACCGCGTTGCGCGGTGATGCCGGCCCCGTTTTCGAGACCCTGGGTCAGGCCTTTACCAGTTTCGGATCCGAGACCGGGCATATCGCCATGGACGTGACCGTATCGGCAAATTCACCGAGCGTCGCGTGATCCCGTCGCCGGAAACGCACCCGGCCATTCCACACCAAATTCTCGATCAAAGGAGGCTGACATGCCCAACCAATCCATCTGGACTCTTCGCGAAACGTTGATCGTCGCCGTGCTGGGGGCGGTATTCGGCGTGCTCTACCTGGCGTGGGTCCAGGTCTGGCTCGTTCTCCAGGCGGTTTTTGGCGCGGTGACCATGGATGTCGTGATGGGGTTCTGGTTCATCGTCTCGATCGTCGCGGCGGCGATCATTCGCAAGCCCGGTGTCGCGCTGATCTCCGAGGTCATGGCGGCTGCGGTGCAGGTGCTCTTGGGCAGCCCCGCAGGGCTTCTCCTGCTGTTGACCGGGCTGGTGCAGGGCGCGGGGGCCGAGGCCGTATTCGCCGCGACACGGTGGCGGCGCTACTCGCTGCACGTCTTGATGGCGGCCGGCATGGGGGCAGCGTTCTTTTCCTTTGTCTATACTTGGATAAGATTCGATTACGGCAGCCTGGCGCCTGGCCTGCTGGTGGCGATGTTCGTGCTCCGGCTGGCGTCGGGCGCGTTGCTCGGCGGGCTTCTGGGTCACGTCATCGTCAAGGCGCTCTACCGCACCGGCGTGCTGTCCGGGCTTGCCATCGACCGTGACCGTCGCGACGCACATGCCTGATGCGCTGGCCTTTGACCACGTGTCACTACGCCACTACGGGGCGACCAACGATGCGATCGGGCCAGTGTCTGTTGCCCTGGGCGAGGGCGAGCGGGTGCTGTTGCTCGGCCCTTCGGGCTCGGGCAAGTCAACCCTTCTCCAAGCCGCAACCGGATTGTTTCCCGAGTCCGTTCCCGGCGCCCGTCGCGGAGCAATCGAGCTTGGCGGGCGACCCGTAGAGAGTCGCAGGCCCTCCGAATGGGCCGATACCTGTGGCTACCTTTTTCAGGACGCGGGTCAGTCGCTTGCCGGGTTTACCGTGCGCGACGAAATCGCGTTCGGCCCCGAGAACCAGGCCATCGCGGCTGCGCTTATCCCGGAACTGGTCACAATGGCCATGGCCCGTGTCGGCATTCCACAGACCTGGGCGGACCGACGCATCATGACCCTCTCAGGCGGCGAGCGGCAATCCGTGGCACTGGCTGCATTGCTGGCACAAGGGGCGCCTGTCACGCTCGCAGACGAACCCGCAGCCAGTCTCGCCCCGGCAGCGGCGCGGCGGATGGCCGATCTCCTCCTCGCGTCGGGCAGTACCACACTGGTCGTGGAGCACAAACCTGGCCCGATTCTCGACCAGATCGACCACTGTGTCGCCTTGGGCCGCGACGGGCTCGTGATCGCCAAAGGTTCCCCCCGCGAGATGATGGCGAAACATGGCGCGGCCCTCGCCCGGGCTGGAATAGCCCTGCCGCTTGCCACGCAGTTGCACCTTGCCTTGCCGGACGTGATCGCTGCAGATGTTACCCTGAAGGATGCGCTCGCTCGCATCGCACCGCACCATGCCCGACGGCTTCGGGATTGTATCCTGCCCACCGGGCACACAGCAGGCGAGACACTTGTCACCGTTGAAAATGCGGCCTGCGCACCGGCGTTCGGGCCGGTCGTCCTGCGGGAGGTGTCGCTGTCTCTACGCGCCGGCGAAGTGCTGGCGATCCTCGGACCCAACGGGGCGGGCAAGTCAACCTTGGCGGCATGTCTTGCCGGGTTGCTGCCACCCCGCGCCGGTCGGCGGACCGGGCCGGCAGGAGCAGTCGCGTTCCAGAACCCCGAAGCGCATTTCAGCCGGGAATCTGTTCGTGCAGAGCTCGGCAGTCCTTGGCGCGCACCCGAGGCGGTCAGGCAGATCCTCGACCGATGGGGCCTGACGGCGGTAGCGGATCAGCACCCCTTTACCCTGTCACAAGGCCAGAAACGCCGCCTTTCACTGGCGCTTCTGGCCGAAAGTGACCGCTGGCCCGTGCTGATTCTCGATGAACCAACCGCAGGTCTCGATGGCGCATCCCAAGCGGCGCTCGGCCAACGAATCAGGGCACTGGCCCGAGACAGGCGCGCGATCGCCGTCATCAGCCATGACCTTGATTTCGCCCTATCCGTGGCCGACCGGGCCGTCCTCTTGGCAGATAGCGGGCTTTGGTTCGATGGCCCGTGCGAGACGCTGATGCGCGACAGGACGCGCTTGGCGAGGGCCGGACTTTTACCGCCGGATGCAGCCCCGGTCCTCGATTGGCTTCAGGACGCATGTTGAAGGCATTTCATCCCCTGCCAAAGCTCGCGCTCTGCCTCGCCTGGATCGCGGGTTCGCTCCTGATCTTCCAGCTCTGGTTCCAGGTTACGCTCTTCTGTGCCGCATCGGCACTGCTGCTGCTCGACGCGCGCATCCCACCGCGCCGCCTGCTGGTTCTGATGATCCCTTTCGTGCTTTTCGGCTTTGGGTTCTTCACGACATCGGTGCTGTTCCGCGCCGAGTCGGGCTTTGCCGTTCAGATGGCGCAGGAGCAAGGCGGCACACCTGCGGTCGCGCCGGGCCTCGTGTTGTTCTTTCGAGTTCTCGCATGTGGCATGACCTCGGCGGTCTTTGCCCTGACAACGGACCCGGGGCAGTTCGTTCGTGCCCTGATGCAACATCTGCGGCTGCCCGCAGCGATGGGTTTTGCCCTGATGCAGGCCATGCATATGGTGCCGGATCTGCGCGGCGAGATGCTTCAACTGCGAATGGCTCGCGCGATTCGCCTCGGCCGCCCCCTGCGGCGCATTCCGACGCCGGCAGAAGCGGTTGCCCTTGCCATTCCCCTTCTGGCCTATGCGATCCGCCGCGCCACGCGCGCCGCCCTGGCTTTCGAGGCGCGCGGCCTGCACCCGAACCGTAAAAGGAGCCAACTGCCGCAGCCACCGATTACGCGGTCCGACTGGGTTCTTCTTTCGGTCGGATCGCTTTTGCTCCTTGCGATGACGGCAATGCCATTGATCACTGCTACATGAGCGCCATGCCCGGCCAAACCGCCGCGGTTTCAAATGAGGTTTTCAATCCCGAGATCGCGCAGCCGCATGGCCGCACGCAACCGCTCGAACCCTCGTTCGCGAAGCTGCCGCACCCGTTCCTTTGAGACCCCGTATAGCGCACCCAGCCCCTCCAGCGTCGCTGGGGGATCCTTCACCTGTGTCGCGACGATGATGGCGCGTTCGCGATCGGGCAGTGCGCCCAGCGCTTCGACAAGCATCCGGCGCAGTTCCACCGTTTCCAGGTTTTTCAGGGCAAGTGGCCCATCGAGGCTGGCCGGATCGACCAGCGATGCGATGCGATCCGCGCCACCTTCTTCCCCGGCCGGCACATTCAGAGATTGGTCGCTTCCCCTGATCTGCGCGCGCAGCGCTGCCGCCTTTTGCGTATCCACACCGAGTGCATCGGCAAGCCGAGCATCGGCTTGTGACTGTTCGAGATCGGCATCGGCACTCATCTCGGCCTCGAGACTTGCGATCCGGGCAGCCGCCTTGCGCGTCAGTGCGGAATTCGGCCGCCTTACAATCGATCTGTTCGCGCGGGTGTAGGCCTGCACCTCGGCCCGCGCCCACCAGATCGCGTAGGTCGCGAACCGGATGTCGCGCTCCGGGTCAAACCGATCGGCTGCCTTTATCAGCCCGAGATTGGCCTGCTGAACCAGGTCCGGGTCAAGCTCGCCCGATTTCTTCGGCCCGGCACGTCTTGCGACCGAAGCTGCCAAGGGCGCAAAGGCCGTAATCAGCCTATCCCGTGCGCGCCTGTCGCCGCGGTCCTGCCAGTCGCGAACCAGTTGGCGTTCATCCGCAGCGGACAACATCTTGGAGGTGGCGATGCGGCGCGCGCCGCGGCTGAGTTTCGTGATCGGCTTGTTCATGGCAAACACTGCTTTGATTTCGAATCCAAACTAGTCTGGCACACTGACAATTGTCAAAGTGATTTCGATCCGCTATCATTTAGATATGTTCAACGAACCACGTGGCCCGGATCGAATCGCCGAACTGCTCGTCCATCTTGGGCGCGCGGCGCGTAGCGAGAATTCCCAGTCCGACTTGACGGCGGCACAATGGACCTGCCTTCGCTTCCTTGCCCGCGCCAACGGCAGCAGCCGCACCCCGTCGGCCTTCGCCAGCTTCCAGGCAACGACGCGGGGAACGGCATCACAGATCATCAAGTCACTCGAACGCCGCGAACTGATCGCACGAACCCGATCCGAGCGTGACCGGCGCAGCGTATCCCTCGACCTGACGAACCGGGGGCGTGAGATGCTCGAAAAGGATCCGCTGGGCGACCTGATCGGTGTGATCGACAGCCTGGGACCCACGGAACGCGATCACTTTCTCGTGACCTTGTCCCGCCTGTCATCGGCGCTGGCCAAGCGACGGGACGGTCCCGCATTCGGGACCTGCCAGGACTGCAGTCATTTCGGAACATCCGGGGACACTGCGTTTTGCGCCTGCATGGCTGCGGAACTGGCAACAGAGGACACAGCCAAACTTTGCGCGAGCTACACCCCGACGCCGGGATCACCAAACGAAGGAGGCCGAAATGGCGCAGCCTGATAAAACAGCAGAACCCCGCATGATTGCAATCAGTAGCGGCAAGGGCGGCGTGGGAAAATCCACGGTCACGGCCAATATCGCAGTTGCCATGGCGGATGCCGGCCTTTCCGTCGGTGTGGTGGATGCCGACATATACGGCCCGTCAATACCGCGTATGCTGGGTATCGCGGCGGCCAAGCCCACCATGTCCCCGAACCAGAAGGTCATTCCAGCCGAGGCGCATGGCGTGAAGGTTATCTCGATGGCGATGCTGACCGATGACGAAGCACCCGCCATCATGCGCGGGCCGATGGTGACGAAATACCTGCAGATGTTCGTTCGCCAGGTTGAGTGGGGGGCGCTCGACGTGATGCTCCTCGACCTGCCACCCGGGACCGGCGACATCCAACTCACGCTGGCGCAGGCCTTTCCTTTGGCGGGCGCCGTGGTGGTCAGTACGCCACAGGATGTCAGCCTCAAGATCGCGAAGCGTGGCCTGCGCATGATGGAGCAGGTCAATGTGCCGATCCTCGGCGTTGTCGAGAACATGAGCGGTTTCACCTGCCCGTCCTGCGGAACCGTCACCCACATCTTTCACCAAGGCGGTGGAGAGGCGATCGCGGAGGAACTCGGCATCGCCTTTCTCGGCAAAGTGCCGCTCGACCCGGCTGTGGTCGATTGCGGCGATGAGGGCACACCGCTGGTGCGCGCTGCCCCCGAAAGCCCGGCTGCGGACAGCTATCGGCGCATTGCCGGCGCGCTTGCGCAACCAGAAGCCGAGACAGCGGGGATCACCACACCTTTTGCCTGGACACTCGCCGACGACGCGGGAAAACCAGTCGCGGCACCGGCCAGCCCGGGCGGCCCGGTGGATCGCCTGGCAGCGCTCGATCACGACGACGCTGGCCTGGTCCTGCGATGGGCCGATGCGACCGAACAGCGTCTTGCCGATCGCGACCTGCGTCTTGCCTGTCCCTGCGCGCAATGCCGCGACGAGATGACGGGCGCACAGCTACTCGAGCCCCAGAGCGTGCCTCTCGACACAAGGATCACCCGGATCTGGAGCGTCGGAAACTACGCCCTCGGCATCGCATTCAGCGACGGCCACGACAGCGGCATCTTCACGTTCAAATCGCTGCGAGCAATGCAGGGCACGGAGATGGAAGATGTCTGACACGGCCACCCACCGACGCATCCGCGCACAGGCATCGACCGGCGACGAGGCCGTGATGGGCTTCGTGCTCGACGAGAACGTGCAGGCCGGCAGTTCGACACGCCTCGAACCGGGCGACGACGCGCCGCTGGCACATGCGCTCTTCGCCCTGCCCGGCATCGCCCGCGTCGAGGTCAGCGGCAAGACGATTTGGGTTAAGGCGCAGCACGGTGCAGACTGGGCGGCGTTGAAGCCTGCCATCGCCGCGGCAATCCGGAATGTTCTCGATGAAACCGACGCGCCACTCGGTCGCGATGATGCACCCCAGGCAAAGGCGCCCGATGCAGAACTCCGCGCGGCGGTGCAGGACCTGCTGGACCGGCAGGTAAACCCCGCAGTCGCCGCCCATGGTGGCCAGATCTCGGTGGATCGGGTCGCGGATCGCAATGTCTACTTGCAGATGTCAGGCGGCTGCCAGGGTTGCGCCGCCTCCGCGGCCACGCTGCGGCAAGGCGTCGAGCGGATGCTGCGTGCCGCCCTGCCGCAGATCGGCGAGATCATCGACGTGACCGACCATGCAGCGGGAAACGCGCCCTTCTACGCGCGTGACAACGGCCCGTCGCCAATCCTGAACCGCCCCGTTCCCGAGGGTGTGATCGCCTTGGAGCAAGGCAAGATCACGGTGGATCCCGACTACCTGGCGCCGCGCCTTGGCCTGACGCCGCAGACCCTCCGCGCGGGGCTGAACAATGGCAATGTCGTTGGCGTCACCGAAATCGGGGAAGGGTCAGACCTTGGAAAATCAAGGATTACTGTGCGCAGCACCGATCGTGCCTGGGCCGCCGAAGTCGACGCCACAGGCGCGGCCCACGAAATCCCGCCGCCACGTCCAATGCCCACTTCCCGGGACAACACCCAGAAGCTTTCGGATCGCGTTCGCGCCTATCTCCAAAGCCTTGACGCGGACAAGGTGCCGATCAGCTACGGGGCCCTCGCACGCGCGCTGGGGCTATGGATGCCCGGCTCGGTCGGCAAGGTCACCAAGGCGCTTGAAACGACCATGCGCGAGGACGCGGCCACCGGTCGTCCCTTCATTGCTGCACGCGCCGTCAGTCGCGGAAGCGGAAACCTGCCGGGCAAGGGGTTCTTCGAACTGGCCCGCACCCTTTCAGGCGAGCCGCCAGAGGGCGAAAGCGAGTCGGAGTTTCATGCAAGGGAACTGCGCCGCCTGAACGAAGCGGGGACCAAAAAAACCGCTCCAATTGCTCTCGCGGACAACGCAAGAACGTAAAGTTTCAAGGTTCCATCCGTTTTTTCCAGACGAACTGCACTGGAAGCATGCGTCGGCTCCGGCTGGGCGCAAGCCGGGCGGGTCCTTTATAGCGCCTTGCGGCGTCCGCCAATCTGGGGCCGGGCGCACTTCGGTCGCCCTCCGGCATAGGTTCAACGCATCGGGAAATACCGAAAATTCCTGTCTGCATATCGGCGATCAGAAGCTCAGAGCGGCTGCCCCTGCCTTGATCCGTTCATGCAAGGCGCTCGCACCGACAATCTCGACGCCCGCAATCAGATCTTGCTGACCGTAACCACGCGCTTTCACGCAGGGCGGGCAGGCCCACAGCGTACCGCCGCGCGACAGGAAATCCGCGACCAGGTCCTTCAGCGGGTCCATGGGATGCGCATGAACATGATCCGCGGCACCGTTTCGGACGATGTCCACCGCGTCGGCCGTCAAGAAGACGGATGCGTTCAAACCCGCGGTCAGTCCACCATTGACGACCGTGAATCCGACCGACGCTCGCTCGTCCGTCGGGCCGTGGCTCATCAGGACCACCAATTCTTCTGACATGTCTGATCTCCCCTGCTTGCTCGGGTCAGTTTCAACGGATGTTCAGTGTATCCGCCAGCAACGCCTCGAAGGCCGGCTTTCCGGTCTCCACCGCCGCCTCGAGGCTGGGCGCGTCGGAAAGCTCGGTCATGAAACGAGGGTCCAGCAGGGACATTTCAGTGCCGCCGTCTTCGGTCTCATAGAAGGCCATGTTGCCACAAGGCATCATCGCCATGACATGCAGGCCGGCCTCGACGATATCGGGACCAAGAGGAAGGTAGCAGACTTTCAGCGCTGTCACCGCGCCGCCCGCAAGACCAAATTCGGCGAGAAAGAGCCAGTCCTCTTCGGCCTCGACGTGGTCGCGAACAGCGGCGACGGCTTCGGCGCGCTCCATGTCGAGCGCGTGGGTAAGGAACATCTCGTTGGCAGCGGCTGTGCCGGCGGCAAGTGCGACGGCGGTTGCAAGGCTGGTCAGCGTGATCGTGTGTTTCATGCGGTTGGTTCTCCATGTCGGATGTCGTGCCTGAATTTGAAGCGGCGCAAGCGGCGCGCTTTCATGGCAAAGGTAGCGGAGGGCACGAAGCCGGGCTTGACGGTTTCCTGATGATTGCCAGTTGAAAGCCTGGCGACGGCACAACGACCTGATATTGCAGCAGATCGCACAGGCTCACCCCGCCTGATCATCAGGAAATCACCATGGCTTCGACAAGCTTTGCAGCGTCCAGACTGGATAGAATGAATTATGTGACCCGGGCATTCTTCAGCCACGCGGTCAGGAGACATTCAGCAGAGAGGATCCAATGATGAGCATGGCCGAGACCACAACTGACGCGGCGCACGAGGACACGGAGTTCGTCCGATTCTGGAACGAGGTGCTGGCCCCGAAATTCACCCGCTTCCGCCACGTGCTGGTCGGCGGGCTCACCTATCACAGCGAGGCGGTGTTCCCGAAACTGCCCGTCAAGGCAGGCGACCGCGTGCTCGACGTGGGCTGCGGCTGGGGCGACACGGCGATGAAGCTCGCGCGCATCGTCAGGCCAGAGGGCGAGGTGGTGGGCATCGACTGCTGCGACGCCTTCCTTGAAGATGCCAAGGCCGACCTTGCAGAAACCGAAATGGACAACGTGACCTTCCTGCGCGGCGATGCGGAGGTGGCGCTTCCCGAGGGGGAATTCGATTTCGTCTTTTCGCGCTTCGGCACCATGTTCTTTGCCAACCCGGTGGCAGGGCTACGCAACATGCGCCAGGCGCTGCGTCCGGGCGGGAGGATGGTGCACATCGTCTGGCGTGACCCGGCGGACAATCCATGGCTGTCGATGGCCAAGGATATCGTGCTTCAGTATCTGCCGGCACCGGGCGAAGATGCGCGCACCTGCGGCCCCGGCCCTTTCTCGATGTCCAACGATGCGACGGTGCGCAAGATGATGGAGATCGCGGGTTACACCGATATCGCCTTCGAGCGCGTGGACGCTCCGGTCCGCGTGGGCGACGATGTCGAGGACGCCATCGCATTCCAGCTCGCCATTGGCCCGGCTGGCGAAGTATTTCGCGAGGCGGGTGACCTGGCAGAAGAGAAACGGCCCGAAATCGAGGCGGCGCTGGCCGAGGCCATCGACGCCCAGGTGCGCGACGCCGATGGCATCGTGATCGAGAGCTCCTCATGGGTGATCAGCGCGCGGAACCCGGGCGACTGACCTGTCGGCCCGTTGCCGGATATCCGCCTCTGTCCCGCGCAGGGGTTGCCAGTCACCCTTCTTGCCTGATGGACCCCTGGCGTGGAACAGCTTGATCCCCGAACTTTGCAGGCCATGGTGTCGCAAGAGCAATCGGAGATTTCAATGAGTGACGTGGATGAAACCAGCGGCCGGCCCCACTCTGCCCGTTTTCGAAGAGTCGCTCATCTTGTCGCATTTCCACTTAGCAGGACCCGGTGCAATCGCGTGGTTCCGCCAGCGCCTTGAACAGTCCACCGACAGTATCGGGAGGCTCGCAGGTCCCGGCTTCAATGCATCTGACAGGTGGTTTTGGGGGCGGTAGGGATAACTATTTCGGTTCCCGCGTTGAGTCGCGGCTTCACACGTTATATAATATCTGGACTTACAATGTGGCATATGGTCGCCAACGAGCGCGCCGCATAAGTAGAGAGAGATGGATTCACGGGTGGTCGCAGACAAGGTGATAACCGGGCGCACTCCGGCTTCCCCGGGGAATCCGCCAAAAGCCGATGCGCCAAACAAACCCACCGAGGCCATCCGGTTCGGTCGGTTCGAACTGGATTTCGACCGGTACGAGCTGCGATCGGATGATGGGCCTGTCGCGCTCGAGCCGCGTACCTTCGATCTTCTGGCACTTCTCGCCCGCAATCGAGGCCGCACCGTGACGCGCGACGAGATCTTCCGCGAAATCTGGCCGGGACGATTCGTGTCAGATGCAGCGCTCAGCAGCCAGATCCGATCCGCCCGAAAGGCGCTGGGCGACAATGGCACTCGTCAGGCAATCATCGCTACCGTTCATGGCCGGGGCTTCAGGTTGCGCAACATGGCCCTTGCCTCGGATGCCACGCCGCAGCCCCCCCGCGCGCCGGACCAGCGTGACGTTCCGGCCCCCTGCGTCGCCGTGCTGCCTTGTGACGCGCCCGGCGATGACGGGCGCGCTGCGGTGATCGCCGGTGGGTTGAACGAGGATCTCATCAACGCTCTGTCCCGCAATCGCTGGATGCACATCGTGAGCCGAAACGCCGCTTTCGCGCTGGGTCGGTCAGGCGAACCACTGGACGAGATCCTGCACCGGCTTGGGGCGGATTATGCCGTGACGGGAAGTGTGCGCCTTGCCGGGGATCGTGTCCGCTTGACGGTGCAGTTGACCGAGACCATCGGATTGCGCTGCATCTGGTCGGACCGGTTCGACCGTCGGCTGCGTGACATATTCGAACTTCAGGACGAGCTTTCGGGCCTCGTGGCCGCGCGTATCGCCAACCAGCTGGGCGTCAGTGAACAGAAGCGCGCCGCTCGGCTCAGGCCGGCAAGCCTCGGCGCCTGGGAACTCTACCAGCTCGGCACTGCCGAGTTCTATCGCTTCACCGTCGCGGGCAATCGGCGCTGCCAGGACCTGATGCGTCAGTCGCTGGATCGAGCGCCCGACTTCGCGGAACCCTATGCCAGGCTGGCCTATGCCATGGTGCTCGAAAGCGTCTATTTCGAAGGCCCGACGGATGAAGCCCATCTGGACGATGCGCTGCAGCTGGCCGAACGAGCCGTGGCACTGGACGACCAGGAGGCCAACACCTTCTTTGCATTGGGGCGGGTGCAACTGGCACGCGGCGAATACGGGCGGGCAATCGACGCGCTCGAAACCGCGCTCGACCTCAATCCCTGCCACGCACTGTCGCATTGCGGGCTGGGTGACACGCTTGTCGCGGACAACCGCCCAGCGACCGCCCTACCCAGCTTCGAGCGCGCGCTCGCGCTCAGTCCGCACGACCCGTTTCGCTGGGCGTTCATGTCCTATCGTTCGCTGGCGCACATGTTCCTCGGCGACCATGCGGCGGCCGTGCACTGGGCGCGCAGCGCGGTCCTGGTGCCGAATGCGCATTACTGGGCACGCGCCAAACTGGTCTCGTCGCTGGCACAGTCCGGCGACCGCGCCGCGGCGCGTGCAAATATTCCCGCGCTGATGCGGGCGCGCCCCGGCTTTTCCTGCGATTTTGCACGCTCGCGGCTCTTCTTCGTACGCGATCCTGAGCACCTGGAACTCTTTCTCGGCGGACTTCGTAGCGCCGGCGTTCCATAAAAAGTGAAAGCAATTCGTTTCGGGCACTTCCGATCCGGACCTCACTGTGCGCTTCGACGCTTTCGGTGCATTGTGGCAGAAGAGGCGCGGCCGGACACAGAAAATCTCGGGGTCTGGTACGTCGCCACGCCCCGGCATCACTTGGAAGCAGGCTGATCAAAGCGCGCGGTCAGGAACAGTATCTTCGTGGGGCGCGCCTGCCTTTGACAGATCCGCGCCCTTGCCGCATCGAGTTTCTCGCGCGCGGAGTGCAAACTCAGCAAGGCGCGGTCCCGATCTTCATACAGGCGCCGGACAGGGGAGCCGGGCGCCCCGATCGTGCCGCGATAGGGAATTCGTTCGGGCGGAAAGACGGCGCGCATGTCATCCAACTTCGAAGCAAGCGCATGATCAGCCTCGAGATAGCGGCGGTAGGCAACGATCAGAAGGCGTTGATATGCTGCGAGTTCTCTGTGCATGTGTTCCTCCCTGGCATGGGCAAATGCTCTGCGATACCCTTGCGGCGTACGTCCGTTTTCGTGTCAAGGCACGTCATCGGAGGCGCGGCTCTGCAGATGCGATATGATGGCGCGCCGGACATCTTCGGGCTGTTCGGCAAGCACCTCCACGAGCAGACGCAGATCACGCCGCGTCGCGTGAAGCCGGTCGATGAGCGTCAGCACAACCGGCAGCGCGTCGGAAGGCAACGCCATTTCCTTGCGCAGATCGCACAGCAGCCGCAGGCGCGCCACGTCGATCTCGTCAAAGACCGGCCCCGCCTCGCCCACCGCCGGACGCACCCAACCTTCGTGCACCCATTGCCGCAGATCGCGCCGTGTCAGCCGCCTGACCCGGGTAAGTACCATCCGTTCTGTCAAGCTCATGTCATCCTCCGCAAGTCTGCCCGGGGGTCGAGCCCGGATTTGTCCCGCCAGCGTCTTGCCAGTTCCTCCATGTCGGCGTCGATCCGTTTCGGCAAAACGATCTTCAATCGCACGATCTGGTCGCCCGCCTTGCCGTCAGGATGCCTTATGCCCTTGCCACGCAGCCGCAAGCGCTGGCCCGAGGACGCCCCCTTCGGAATGGTGGCCGAGACGGTGCCCGATACGGTCGGCACCTCAACCTTTGCACCCAGAACCGCCTCGTCGAAGGTGATCGGCAGATCCATCTCGATGTCATCGCCCTCCCGGGAAAAGACCGGGTGCGACCGCACCGAGACGGTGACGAGCGCATCGCCGGGTCCGCCCTGTCCTGAGCCCGGCCCACCCTTGCCACGCAGCCGCAGCGTCTGCCCGTCCTTCAGGCCCGGGGGAATGGCAATCTCGATCGTGTGCCCGTCGGGCATGGTGACGCTGCGCCGCGTGCCGCGCGCGGCATCGAGGAAATCGACGTCGAGGTGATAGTGCAGGTCCTGCCCGCGGGCATGGAATTCCTGGCGGAATCCGTTCCTGCCCGGCCCGCCGGCGCGACCACCGAAGAATTGCGCGAAGATGTCGGACAGGTCATCGTCGCCCATCGCGCCACCGAATCCCTGGCCGGGATCGTAGCGACGCCCGGCGTCCTGCTCGGCATAGTGATGATAATACTGGCGCTCGGGGCGCTCCTGTCCGCTGGCGTCGATCTCGCCGGCGTCGAAACGGCGACGCTGTTCCGGATCGCCCAAAAGCTCATAGGCCGCCGAGACGGCCTTGAATCGCTCTTGCTTCGCGGCATCGTCGGGATGCAGGTCAGGGTGCAGGCTCTTCACGAGCTTGCGATAGGCTTTCTTGATCTCATCCTGGGTCGCCGTTTGCGGAACGCCAAGTATCTTGTACGGATCATTGTTCATCTGTTCCTGCCTTTTTCTCCACGGTCACTCCCGCGGCTGTCCTGGCCCGGGCCGGAGCCAGGTTGATTGCCATTTGGCCGGGTCACGACCTCAACACGATCAGCATCAAGCGACCGTCGCGCACGACCGTGAGGGCGATGGCGCCCTGCGTATCTCTCAGTATCCTGTCCACGTCGCGCACCGTCACGACCGGCTGTCTGTTCACCGCAGTTATGACGTCTCCCGCCTCCAATCCGGCGCGCGCGGCGCGACTGCCCGGCGCAATTTCCGATACGACAACACCCTCGATACTGCCCCAGGCCGGGTGCGACCGGTCAAGAGGAGCAAGCTGTACACCTGGCAGCGCTTCGCCACCGATGCTGTCGCGCGTGGCCGGCGATGTAGTACCACCATCGGCCAGCCGGACATCGGCAGTCTTGCGGACGCCATCGCGAATATAGGTGATCTCAACCTCGTCATCGGGGCGGCGCAGTCCGACCTTCTTGCGCAGATCGGCCGAGCCTTCGACCGCCGCGCCATCAACTGCCACGATCGCGTCGCCTGCCTCGAGGCCAGCCCGATCCGCTGGCGTGTCGGGCTCGACCGAACTGATGACCGCGCCGGTTTCAGCCTCGACGCCAAGCGCCAGGGCCAGGTCGTGCGTCAGGTCCCGGATAATGACACCGAGACGGCCGCGCTGAACCTCACCGAACTCGACAAGCTGGTCCTTGACCGTCAGCGCCATGTTGATCGGCACGGCAAAGCCGATACCCACGTTGCCGCCCCCGTTCGGCGCGATGATCGCCGTGTTGATGCCGATGAGCTTGCCGTCAAGCGTGATCAGGGCCCCGCCCGAGTTGCCCGGATTGATCGAGGCGTCGGTCTGGATGAAATCCTCGTAGGCCTCGGGGTTGATCCCCGACCGGCCAAGCGCCGAGATGATGCCGCTGGTGACGGTCTGACCCAGACCGAAGGGATTGCCGATCGCGACGACAAAATCCCCCACCAGCAGATCCTCGGAATCGCCCAGCGGCACCTCGGTGAGGTTGTCGGCCTCGATCCGCAGCAGGGCGATGTCGGTGGCCGGATCGCGCCCTACGAGCTCGGCGTCGAAGCTGCGCTTGTCACGCAGCGTGACGCGGATCTCGTCGGCGTTCTCGACAACGTGGTTGTTGGTGAGCACATAGCCGTCGCGCGCATCGACGATCACGCCCGAGCCGGCACTCAACTGGCGCTGCGGCGGGAAGGGCTGGAAGAACGGATCGCGAAACAGCGGTGTCGACTGGGCCGCTCGCTCGGACACGACGGCGATATTGACGACGGCATCATCCACGGCGTCGATCAGGGGCGCGATCGTTGGAATGCCGCGCGCGTCGGACTCGGCGGTCGTCACCTGCGCGACCGATGGACCGACCGCGATGCCCAAGGACATGAAAAGTATCAATAAGGAACGCAGCAACATGACGGATCTCCCTATGGCAATCGCGCCACGGGCCCGCTGCCCGCGGCGCGTCGCACCCTGCATCAGGCCGGCTTCACCTCGATGCGCTTGACCTTGGCCTGCGCCTCGGGGGTTTGTGGCAGCCTGATCGTCAGCACGCCGTTCTTGAAGCTGGCCTCGGCCTTTTCGCCGTCCACCCCCGGGGGCAGCGGAATGGTGCGATAGATCGCGCCATAGCTGCGCTCGGAAAGGTAATAACCCTTCTTCTCTTCTTGCCGCTCGATCTTCTTCTCGCCCTTGATGGTCATCATGTCGTCGGTCACCGAAACCTCGATGTCCTTCATATCCATGCCTGGTAATTCCACCGACACCTCGACATGGTCCTCGGTCTCGACAACGTCGGATCTGGCCTCGCCGCCACCCCAAGGCCAGTCGAGATCGCCAAAGCGGCTCCAGAAACCTTCGAACACCCGGTTCATGTCGCGCTGCAGCGTGGCGATCGGGTTCTGGTCGTCGGTTTTCGGTTCGGGCGCATGGTCCTTGCGCGCCCAGGGAATAAGGTCCTTGATCTGCATGATCTTGTCTCCTTTCATCTGAAGGGCAGGCGCCGGATCAAGACGCCTTGACCGCGATCTTCTTCGGTTTGGCCTCGGCCGCGCGGGGCAATGTCAGGGTCAGCACGCCGTTCGCGACCGAAGCGTCGATCTTCTCGGGATCAAAATCGTCGGACAGCGTGAAGGCGCGCTCGAAATCGCCCTCGCCATATTCGGCATAGGCCAGTTGCAGTTTTTCAGGTTGTGTTGGCCGAACCTTGCCACGGATCGTCAACACGCGCTGTTCCAGCGTCACGTCCACGTCCTCGGCCGCGACGCCGGGCATCTCCAGCACCAGGGTCACGCCATCTTCGGTTTCGATGATATCGGTCAGCGGACGATAGATGCGTGCACCCGTGGTGGTTTCCGGGCCTTCCGCGGGGGTCTTGTCGACGGTTTGGGTCACGTCATTGCTCATGTGATCATCCTCCTCTCAGGCAGCCTTGATCTCGATCTTCCTGGGCTTGTCCTCTTCGGGACGTCCGACCACGATGCGCAGCACACCGTTGGCCACCCGGGCCTCGACCGTGTCGTCGCTGGCGGCGAACGGCAGACGTACAGTGCGGCTGAACTTGCCATAGCCGCGCTCGTTGCGGTGCCAGCGTGCGCCTTCCGGCACCTCCGGTGCCTTGCGCTCGCCCGAAAGCGTCAGCACGTTGCCCTTGACGGAAATGTCGATATCGGCCGGCTCGATGCCGGGAAGCTCGGCCGTTATGGCGACAGCATCGTCGCCTTGCCACACGTTCACGGCGGGAAAAACCGGCTGCCCGCGCATGGGCGCGATCCGGTCGAAATCACCCAGTACGGATTGCATCAGGGCGAAAGGATCGCGCCGGCGATTGTAAAAAGGATAATGCATGTTGAACCTCCGTTCTTTCAGCATCCTGCGCGGCACAACGCCGCGACTTGCCGAAACGCCCCGGAGGACGGACATGCAGGTCGGTTCGCCGACAATCGGCGATCAATCTGTTTCGCGTTTGCCTTCGTTCCCGTCGCGGCGAACGATTGGCGGTCCGCTCTGTCAGCCGAACCAGTCTTGCGTATCCGTGAAACCCCATCCGGGCGTTTCACGATTGATGAAGTGCTGATGATCGGCAACGTCAAGACCCCGCCCGAAAAAATCTCTCGCCGCTCGACGAGAATCCCGGCAGAGGCCGGCCGGAGATCGCGCACGGATGCCCCATTCGCTCGTCGGACGGCGGATGAATACGGAGTGGGGAGAAATGCGAACGCTGACCGCGGCCTGCCTCCAGGCCATCACGCGGCGCATCACGCGCTTGCTGCCAGTGGTCGAACGGCACTACTCAAGCAGGACACGGAGCTGATGATTGCGCTGCAAGGTCTTTTCCTCCATGCACGACCAATAGAACATTTGCGCCGCGCTGCCGCCTGCGGAAAGCTCCGGGTCGCACTCCGCGTCCCGCCTCTTGAGCCAGGTGCGCTGCTCGTCGAGGAGCGCCTGGCCGGTGCCGCGCGAGTCTGCCAGTGGCTTCACCTCTTTCCAGATCCGGTTGAGTTCGCGGTCCGCCGCCTGCCATTTTTGGTGAGCGCAGATATTGGCATCGCGCTGGGTCTGCCCATCGCAATGGGATTGTGCGACAGTGATCGTCGGTGCAAGGACACCGAGAAGGGTAAGCATTCGGATCATGGCAAATCTCCAATATAAATATTCCCAGCATAGCACCGCCACGCAGATCGGAATAGAGGCAGGCCGAGCCCCTCACCGCGCCAGAGACAGGCACCACGAGAGCGTGATCTTCGAATACGGCAGCGCCCAGCTGATCTGATGCCGGTAACTCGCTTATGTTCCATCCTGGGAACGCCACTGGCACAGGATTGAGCATGCGCGACTGCGAGAAACAGTCCAGGGTTCCGATGCTCAAGAGCTATTCACAAAAGCGCCCAGTCAGGCGCAGGCATCAGGTCCGGAGAAAATTGGCCCTGAGAGACCGCTTCCAAGCCTCCTGCCGCAGAGGCCAGTGCCCAGACTCACGCGCATAACCCTCGAAAACAACGGAAAACCCGGCCGCGGCCGGGAGGGGAGAACGCGCATCCGAGGGC
>NZ_JAWLDS010000046.1:0-23255 GCF_041686535.1 Aquicoccus sp.
AATTGAAAACAACCACGAAAGACTCGCCACCACCGATGGGAACCGTCGCCAAAGCCTTGTCCCTGCTGGACTTTTTCAATCGCTCGCGCAGCACGATCGGGCTGAGCGAACTGGCGCGCCTGTCCGGGTTCAACAAGGCCACGGTGCACCGGCTGCTCACCGAATTGCAGGCGCAGGGATTCGTCGAACAGACCGGATCGGCACGCGAATACCGCCTCGGCCCGGCCTTCCTGCGCCTCGCGGCCCTGCGCGAGGCCGCCGTGCCGATGCGCGACCTGGCCCAGACGGTGCTCGCCGATCTCAGCGCCGAAACGCATGAGACGACCCATGTCTCGCTCACGCAGGGCGACACGCTCGTCACCCTCACCTATGCCTATGCGCCGCTCCACGGCACCCGCGTCACCATGGAGGACGCCGAGCAACTGACCTTTCACAACACGGCCTCGGGCCTTGCGGTACTCGCCTTTTCGCCGCCGGAGTTCACCCACGCGATGCTTGCCCGCCCGCTGGAAAAACGCACCTCGCTCACCGTCACAGACCCGGCCACGATCCGCGCCACGCTGACCCGCGTGCGCGAAACCGGCATGTCGCAATGCGTCGGCGGGTTCGAGGATGATGTCCATTCCCATGCCATGCCGCTCTTTGATTCCGACACCCGGGTAATTGGCGCCATCGCCGTTGCCGCGCCCTCGGCCCGCATGACCCCCGAACATCAGGCCCTGATCCGCCGCGCGCTGCGCCACCACGGGCTGCGTCTCACCCGGCTGATGGGCGGCTTTCTGCCCGACGGATTCCAAAGAGAGGAGGCCGCATGACCGATACCACGACAGACCGCGCCCTGATCCTCGATTTCGGCGGGGTGATCTCGCGCACCCTGTTCGAAACCCATGACGAAACCGAACGCGCCCTTGGCCTCGGCCCCGGCACACTCACATGGTTCGGGCCGTTCCACCCCGAAAGCGACGGGCTCTGGCAGGCGATGCAGGCAGGGCGCATTACCGAACGCGACTACTGGCTCGAACGCACCCGCGAAGTGGGCGCGCTGATCGGTGAACACTGGACCGAGATGCGCCAGTTCGTCCGCGCCGCCCGTGGCGCCGACCCCGACGCGGTGATCCGCCCCGAGTTTCGCGAAACGCTCGCCACCTGCAAATCCGCCGGTATCCGCCTTGCGATCCTGTCGAACGAGCTCGACCTCTTCTACGGCGCCGATTTCCGCGACAAGCTGTCCTTCCTGGCGGATTTCGAGGTCATCATCGACGCCACCCATACCAGCATCCTCAAACCCGACCCGCGCGCCTATAGCGCCGTGCTCGACGCGCTCGCCCTGCCGGCCGCGTCCTGCGTCTTTGTCGATGACCAGCAACGCAACATCGAGGGCGCACGCGACATCGGCCTGCAAACCGTGCATTTCGACGTCGCCCGCCCGGGCAGCAGCTACGCCGAGGCGCTCCGCCTTCTCGGCCTTGAATGAAAGGATGGATGACATGAAAGACGGCAATTTCCTCAAGGAAAAGAACGCGCGTTCGCTCTGGCACCCGATGGCGCATCCTGCCGACAGCCTCGCCAACCCGCCGACCATCGTGACCGATGCATCCGGTGTCACCATCACGGATGTCGATGGCCATACCGTCGTCGATGGCGTGGGCGGCCTCTGGAACGTCAATCTGGGCTTTTCCTGCCAACCGGTAAAGGACGCGATCTCGGGCCAGCTCGACCGCCTGCCCTATTACTCGATCTTTCGCGGCACCACCAATGACGCGGTGATCGAACTGGCCGAGGAACTGCGCGATTTCTTTGCCCCCGACGGCCTCACCCGCGCCTTCTATACCTCGGGCGGCTCAGACAGCGTGGAAACCGCCCTGCGCCTCGCCCGTCAGTATCACAAGATCCGTGGCGAGGGCGGGCGCACCAAGTATCTCAGCCTGAAAAAGGGTTATCACGGCACCCATTTCGGCGGCGCCTCGGTCAACGGCAACGCCAATTTCCGCACCGCTTACGAACCGCTTCTGCCCGGCTGCTTCCACATCCCCGCGCCTTATACCTATCGCAATCCCTTCAACGAGTCCGACCCCGAGCGACTGGCCCAGCTCTGCCTCGCCGCGCTCGAGGACGAGATCGCGTTCCAGGGCGCCGGCACCATCGCCGCGCTGATCATGGAGCCGGTGCTCGGCGCGGGCGGCGTCATTCCCCCGCACGCAAGCTTCATGCCCGGCGTGCGCGAAATCTGTTCGCGCCACGGTATCCTGCTGATCGCGGACGAGGTGATCACCGCCTTCGGCCGCACCGGGTCATGGACCGGATCGCGCCACTGGGGCGTGCAGCCCGACCTCATGTGCACCGCCAAGGCCATCACCAACGGCTATTTCCCGTTCGGCGCGGTGATGATCGCCGAACATGTCGCCCAGACCTTCGAGACGGACGAAACCGGCCGCGCGGCCATCGGCCATGGCTATACCTATTCCGGCCACCCGGTCGGCGCCGCCGCCGCACTGGCCTGCCTGGCCGAGACCAAGCGCCTCAAGGTCAATGAAAACGCCGCCGCGCGGGGCCGCGAACTCCATGACGGTCTCCTCGCCCTTCAGGGTAAACACGACATCATCGGCGATGTGCGCGGCGGTCATGGCCTCATGTGCGCGCTCGAACTCGTCTCCGACCGCGCCACCAAGGCGCCCATCGACAAGAAGACCATCAACGCGGTGCAGGAGGGCGCCTATCGCGCAGGTGCCATGGTGCGCGTCTCGGGCCCCAACATCATCCTCTCGCCGCCGCTGGTGCTCACCTCCGAAGATGTGCAGACCATCCTATCGGCGCTCGATGCGGGGTTCGCGGGCACCGCCTGAAGATTTGGCACAAAGGGCGAGCGCCGGACCGGGGGCTGGCGCTCCGACAGCCGCGTCGCACCCTTCATCCCGCAACTTATCCCGAAACGCCATCCGTCGCCCCGAACAGCGCGCAACCCATCCAAAGCGCCGGCCCGTGGGCCGGTTCGGCGCTCGCCCGGCGCGCTGCGCGCGCTGTTCGGGCTTGACCGCCCCTACAACCGCCCAAGCAACTCCCGCGTGGGCCAGCCATCCTCCGGCAGCCCAAGCTCGCCCTGCACCTCGCGCACAGCTGCCCGGGTGCCCGCGCCCAGGATGCCGTCGATCTCGCCCACGTCGAACCCCCGTGCATCGAGCTTGCGCTGAAGTGCCTTCATCTCGTCCCCCGAAAGCCCCGGCGCCGGGTCGCCGGGGTCGAACTCCGGCGCGCCTTCAAGGCGCGTGGCGAAATAGGCCGCGGTCAGCACATAGGTGAAACTCTGGTTCCACTCGAAAAACACCCGGAAATTCGGATAGGTCAGAAAGGCCGGCCCGCCCCGCCCCTGCGGCAGGATGAGCGAGCCCGGCAGATCGGCGAGCCGCCCCTCGCGCGCCTGAACCCCAAGCGCCACCCATTCACTGGCGGGCAACTGCGTCTCGAGCCCCGCTTTCGACCAGTCGAACCCGCCCGGCACGACCACCTCCTGCAACCATGGCTCACCCGCGCGCCAGCCCAGGTTTTGCAGCATCTTGCCCCCCGACATCAGCGCATCCGCCGCCGAGGCCCTGAGCCGCACCTGCCCGTCACCGTCGCCATCGACCCCGTTTTCAAGGATATCACGCGGCAGCATCTGCACCTGCCCGATCTCGCCCGCCCAGGCCCCGGTGGTGCGCGCCGGGTCGAAATCGCCACGTTCGTAAAGCTCAAGTGCCGCGAATATCTGTGGCCGGAAGAGATGCGGCCGCCGGCAATCATGCGCCAGCGTCACCAGTGCGTCGCGCGTGTTGAAATCGCCCTGGAACCCGCCGAAATCCGTCTCGAACGCCCAGAACGCGAGGAGCACCCCGCGTGAAACGCCGAATTCCGCCTTGATCCGGTCGAACAGGTCCGCGAATTCCCGCGCCTTGGCCCGCCCGGTATCAAGCCGGTTGGAAGAGATCAGCCGCCGCGCGAAGGAGGTGAAATCCATCTGGAACACCCCCTGCCGCCGGTCCGCCGCCAGCACCTTGGGGTCCTGGCGCACCGACGAGAAGAACCGCGCCACCGTGTCCGGGTC
Source organism: Aquicoccus sp. (assembly GCF_041686535.1). NCBI lineage: Bacteria > Pseudomonadati > Pseudomonadota > Alphaproteobacteria > Rhodobacterales > Paracoccaceae > Aquicoccus > Aquicoccus sp. Next base: position 4,079 of record NZ_JAWLDS010000046.1, read on the forward strand.
ATGCCCCCGCCCCACCGCCTCGCGACCAAGTTCCTCGACAAAGCCGGAGAATGAGCCGCCGCAAACGCCCTGGGCCGAAACCGGCCCGGCAGTCAGAAACGCAATCACGAGCAAGGAGAAAAGACGCATGTTCAACCTCTTGGCATGAAATTCCTGTCAACATCTTAACACGTGTCACATCGACGGCCAGTCACGAAACCCATACCACCACGGCAATCCCCAGAACCACCGCCCAGGCCCGCCAAAGCGCAATGGCGGCGGCCTCGATCTCTGGCTCCCCCGGGTCGCGCAGACCGCCACCGTTTACCCAGGCAAACGCGCGCATCTCGCCGCCGTAGGAGCGCGGCCCCGACAGCGCCACGCCAAGCGCCCGCGCCATCGCCGCCTCGGGCCAGCCCGCGTTGGGCGAGCGGTGCCGCCGCGCATCCGTCACGATGTCGCGCCATGCACCCCATTGTCCGTAAAGCCCCGCGATCAAGAGCGCCGCAAGCCGCGCGGGGATGAGATTGAGCACATCGTCGAACCGCGCCGCCGCCCAGCCAAACGCCTCATGCTGCGCGGTGCGATGCCCGATCATGCTGTCTGCGGTGTTGGTCATCTTGTAAAGCAAGAGCCCCGGCAACCCCGCCACCAGGTACCAGAACACCGGCGCCAGCACCCCGTCGCTGAAATTCTCCGCCGCGCTCTCGATCGCCGAGCGCGCCACCGCGCCCTCGTTCATCGCGGCGGTGTCGCGCCCCACGATCATCGCCACCGCGCGCCGCCCCTCGCCCAACGACAGGCGCAACCCATCGGCCACCGCGCGCACGTGATCGACCAGCGACCGCTGCGCCACCAGCACCGCGATCACCAGCGCCTCGACCAGCCCGCCCAGCGCCTGCAAGATCGCACCCAGCCACCACGCGCCAAGCCCCAGCGCCACCATCACCGCGACACCCCGCGCCCGCCGCGCCTCGCCCCGGTTGAACCGCGCGTCACACCACCCCACGGCCCGCCCCATCAGAACGGCCGGGTGTGGCACCCGGGCCCAGACCGCGCGCGGCTCGCCGAAAAGCGCGTCGAGAATCAATCCCAGCACAAGGCTCACAGCACCGCCTCCAGCCGTGCCCACCCCTCCGGCCCCGGCAGGCCAAGGCGCAGCCAGTGATCTGAATAGGGAAAGATCCGGCTCAATACATGCGCCCGTCCCAGCCGGTCCTGAAACGCCGCCGCATCCACCACCTCGTAAAGCCGAAAGAGGTCGGTGCCACCCACCAGCACGCCATGCGCCGCCATCAACCCGTCAAGCCGCGCGGCATCCGCAGCGAGCCGCTGGCGTGTCGCCTCGGCCCATGCGCGATCCTCCAGCGCCCGCGCGCCGATCTCCAGCGCCAGACCCGACACCGCCCACGGCCCCAGCCGCGCGCGCAGCCGCGCCATCTCCTCGGGCGCCCCGATCGCGAACCCCAGCCGCAGGCCGGCCAGCCCCCAGAACTTGCCGAAACTCTTGAGCACGATGCGCCCCGGCCCGGCCGCTCCCACCAGCGAGTGCCCCGGCGCCACGTCGCAAAAGCTCTCGTCGATCACCATGCGCGGCGCGGTCAACGCGTCCGCCGACCAAAGCCGTCCGTCCGGGTTGTTGGGATGCACGATCACCCGCGCCTCGCCCCCGGGTCCGATTTCCCAGCCACCGGCGCGAAAGGCCGCCTCGTGCTCGTTATAGGTCGGCCCCGGCACATCGACACGGCCCAAGCGCCACAGCCCAGGCAGCGCCGCGATGATCGCCGATGCCCCCGGCGCCGCCACGATCTCCACCCCCTCCGGTACACGCCAGAACGTCCGCGCCGCAGCAATGAGCCGCGCCTCTGCCCCCGCATCGGGCAACGCCGTCCACGCCATGTCCGATACCCGACCCACCGGGTAAGGCACCGGGTTGATCCCCGTGGAAAGGTCGATCCAATCGCTCCGCGCCCCGCCCCACCGGGCCAGCGCGGCATCGACACCTCCGCCATGATCGCGCGCTTGCTGCATCCTCGCCCCCGTCTCGCCTCGCCCCTTCAACCGGATTCGCAGGTGACGGGCAAGTGCGCGCCAACACGCCGCCATACCGATTCCATTCATCGTGATATTTCCGGTCTTTCAAACCCGTGTTTCGCGCAATAATCTGTCTCGAAACCGATATTTGTCGGAAACGGGAATCAGGGGGAGGATTGAAATGGGCTGGCTCAACGACGAAACCGGGCTTGAAAAAACCGCCGCGAACCACGTGCCGCTGACGCCGTTGTCGCATCTGCGGCGCGCACGCGACATCTTCGCCGATCACCCTGCGGTGGTCTATGGCAGCCACCGCAAGACCTATGCCGAGTATTACGCGCGCTGTACCCGTCTTGCCTCCGCGCTTGCAGGGCTCGGTGTCGCGCCGGGCGACGTGGTGGCCAGCGTCATCCCCAACCTGCCCGCCCAGGCCGAGGCCCATTTCGGCGTGCCCGCCTGTGGCGCGATCCTCAACGCGATCAACACGCGGCTCGATCCCGATACCGTCGCCTATATCCTCAGCCATGGTGGCGCCAAGGTCGTGCTTGTCGATACCGCCGCCCTGCCGCTGGTCATGAAAGCCATCGCCGAGATGGACGCACCCGCCCCCAGGGTGGTCGAGGTCGCCGACCCCCAGGCCGGTTATCCCGCCACCGGCGACCACCTCGAATACGAGGATCTGCTGGCACAGGGCGATCCCGGTTTCGACTGGATCATGCCCCAGGACGAATGGGAGAGCATCGCGCTCAACTACACCTCCGGCACCACCGGCCGGCCCAAGGGCGTGGTCTATCACCATCGCGGCGCCTGCCTGAGCACCTATGCCCAGGTCGTGAGCTGGCGCATGGTGCTGCACCCGAAATACCTCACCATCGTGCCGCTTTTTCACTGCAACGGCTGGTGCCACACCTGGATGATGCCACTGCTGGGCGGCACCGTGGTCTGTTGCCGCGACATCACCGCAAAGAACATCTACGACGCCATCGCCGACGAGGGCGTCACCCATTTCGGCGGCGCGCCCATCGTGCTCAACGCCATCGTCAACGCCCGCGACGACGAACGCCGCGCCTTCGACCACGTGGTCGAGGTCTTCACCGCCGGCGCCCCACCCCCTGCCGCCACGCTGCGCGCCATCGAACCGCTGGGTTTCAACGTGACGCAGGTCTACGGCCTCACCGAGACCTACGGCCCGGCCACCGAATGCACGTGGAAGGCAGAATGGGACGCCCTGCCCGACGAAGAGCGTTACGAGATCAAGGCCCGCACCGGCGTCATGATGCCGATGATCGAGGAAAGCACCGTCATGGACCCCGAGACCATGCAACAGGTGCCGATGGATTCCACCACCCAGGGCGAGATCATGTTCCGCGGCAACGCCGTGATGAAAGGCTATTACAAGAATCCGCAAGCCACAGCCGAGGCGTTCCGCGGCGGCTATTTCCACTCCGGCGATCTCGCCATCCAGCATCCCGATACCTACATGAAGATCCTCGACCGCTCCAAGGACATCATCATTTCGGGCGGCGAGAATGTCAGTTCCGTCGAGGTCGAGGGCGCGCTGATGATGCACCCTGCCGTGTCGCTCTGCGCGGTGGTGGCCAGGCCCGACCAGAAATGGGGCGAAGTGCCCTGCGCCTTCGTCGAATTGAAGCGCGGCGCCGAGGTCACCGAGGACGAAATCATCGCCTTCGCGCGAACCAAACTGGCTGGCTTCAAGACCCCCAAACAGGTGATCTTTACCGAACTGCCCAAGACCTCGACCGGCAAGATCCAGAAATTCGAACTGCGCAAGACGCTCACGGACGGGTAGGGCCTGCCACGTTTGCTTGGAACACCCCTCCCGGCCTTGAGCCGGGGCCGCCCCCCTTTGTCATAGGCCCCGGCTCAAGGCCGGAACAGGCCCACATTCAGCCTGCGACCACCTGCCCCTTGCGATCCGCCAAAATATTCCATATCTGGAATGTAATTATGGAATCGTCTCGAAAGGATCACGACAATGACCGTTTCCCAGGCCGTCATGGCATTCGCCGGCTTCATGGTGCTGCTCTCGCTGGTGCTCACCTATTTCGTCCACCCCGCCTTTGTCTGGCTCACCGTCTTCGTCGGCGCCAACCTCTTCCAATCTGCCTTCACCGGCCTCTGTCCCGCCGCGGCCATCTTCCGCAAGCTGGGCTTCAAACTCGAAGGCACCGGAAAAGGCTGCGCCTGATCCCGACGCACACGACATGAGGGCTTGCCAATTGCCCCCCCTGTCCCGCCCATGCTAACGTTTCAACGAACGAGGCAGGGCAGGCCCGAACATGACCGCACTCAGTGCATATGACCGGATCGAGGCCACCGGTCTGTGGCGTCCCACGCCGGACGACCAGCGCCGCGAGGTGATCGTCTCGATCGGCGAGGCGACGCTTACCATCTCCGACAGGAATGAGCAGGCGCTCGCGCATTGGTCGATCCCCGCCATCGCACGCGCCAATCCCGGCCAGCATCCGGCCCTCTTCCATCCCGATGGTGATCCCGGGGAAACCCTGGAGCTGTCCGAGGACGAGACCGAGATGATCGGCGCCATCGAAACCCTGCGCACGGCGGTCGAGCGCGCCCGCCCCCGACCCGGGCGCCTGCGCCTGATGGGGTTCGGAGTTTCGGTCGCTGTCATCGTCGCGCTCGGCATCTTCTGGCTCCCCGGGGCGCTGCGCGAGCACGCGGTCGGCGTCGTTCCCGAGGTCAAGCGCAGCGAGATCGGCTCCGCCCTGCTCTCGCGAATCCGGCGCGTCGCCGGAAGCCCCTGCAGCGACCCACAGGCCCTGCCGGCGCTGAACCGCCTCTCGGCCCGACTGCCCGCGCCCCGGGGGCCCGCACGCCTTGTCGCGCTGCGTGGAGGGGTGCGCGACGCGGCGCATCTGCCCGGCAACATCGTATTGCTCAATCGCAGCCTGTTCGAGGATCACGAGGAACCCGACGTGGTGGCCGGCTATATCATCGCCGAACACCTGCGCGCCCAGATCGACGCTCCGCTGCGCCGCATGCTCGACCACCTGGGCATGATGGCCAGCCTGCGCCTCCTGACCACCGGACAACTCTCCGACGAGATGCTTGACAGCTATGGCGAACACCTGCTCACCGGACGGCCTGCCCCGCTCACGGACGAGGCCCTGCTCGCCGGGTTCGAGAGCTGGTCCGTGCGCTCGACCCCCTATGCCTATGCCCGGGACGTCACCGGCGAAACCACCCTCGGCCTGATCGAGGCCGACCCGTTCGCCAGCGAGGCGCCCGAGCCGCTGATCCCGGATGCGGACTGGCTCAGGCTTCAGGGCATCTGCGGTGGCTAAGGCGCTTCCGGAAAGAGCTGACATGTCATGCATCGCAAATCGCCCGAGAGCGCGAAGCGCGCAAGGGGGTCCGCGATCACAGGGAAGAGGCAGTTTATAACCAAGCAATAACGATTGCCCGCCTCACAACCGTTTATAACCTAGCGCCATCAACCCCGCCGATACACTCGTGTCAGCGCATAAGCTCACCTGGAAATCGGCCCCCCTGATAGTTAATGAGCACCAGTTTTCCATCGTGGACGACGTAGAAATCAAAACGCGGATTATTCGGATAGTCGATGCACCGGAACCCTGAATCGTAGAACTGGTAATGCGGCGCGTCGTAAGTCTCTCCCGTTGAGGCCGTGTAGCGGTATGATCCATCTTCTCTATAATGCTCGGTTCCGTCGTCAAACCTGAGTTTCATGCCTACCAAGGTTTTCTCCAACCAATCGGCGCTCACTCGCTGGTCACCTTCCTGAAGGTCGATAGTGCTTGCAGGCGGCGGTGACGGAGGGCACGCAGCAGCCGCAATGTTCCCAAGAACCGATAAGCAAGCTACCAAAAGACCAAACTTCACGATCTCCTCCTTTCTACAATATTCCGAACCCGATTGATATTGAACGTTATTTTAGGATTCGAATCCATGAAAGGGTTGGATTTTCCGGCTCGTGATCCCCAGCGCCGCCACACAGCGCGGGGACCGCAATGTCCTTCCGCTTCACGCCTCGCTACGCGGCGGCGCCAAAACCGAGGCGGTCGGCCACCGCTCTCCCGCGGTCTGATCGCTGAGACGGCGACCGACAGTCGGACCAAGGCCGACGCCGCGCAGGGCCGCAACCGGAGCAACGACGACATACTGATAGGTTTCATCCTCCCAATCAGGATGAAACACAAAACTATGCGAGCGGGAAACCTCGCGATTCAGTTTTTTGGGCAGGACAGGTTAACCTCTTGCGCCGCCCGATCCACATCCTCGCATGTCATACGCCCGGCAGCCGGGCAGCAGCCGGATGTCACCCCCCAGTTTTTCGCCGAAATCCCGCGTTAACCCGGCGGGACGATGCGGCAGGGAAATGTCAATCCGCGGCTCCGCCCGGGTTCACCGCAGGAACACCTCGCCCTTCATCGTCTCGGGAATCTCGGCACCAAGGCGGCTCAGGATGGTGGGCGCGATCTGCACCTGCGCGATCTCGGTATCCCGCTCCGGCCCCTGCGCCGGGCCGAAGTAATACATCGCCGTCAGCTGCTGCAAATCGCCCCGCCCGCCATGATGCCCGCGCTCGTCCTGGCCGTGATCGGCGGTCACGATGACCTCGTATCCCGCCGCCCGCCACCTCGGAATGAACGGTGCCAGCATCTCGTCCATCACCGCGCAGGCGTGATCCATTTCCTGGCTCTCGTGGAAGAACCTGTGGCCCATGCTGTCGAGCGTGCATGTGTGCAACAGCCCGTAATTCAACGAAAATCTCTGGCAAAGGCGGGTCAGCGTGGCAAAGAGATCGACATCCGAAGGCGTCATCTGGTTGATCAGTCCATAGCCCGTCATCGAATGGAACCGGCCGTGGTTGATGGTCTCGCTCTCGGGCTCGTCATACTCGATATCGCGCACGTAATCGAAGGGCGAACGGTTGAAGAACTCGCTCCAGAAACTGTGCGCCACGGCCCCCGTCACACCGCCCGCCTTGCGCACCTGGGCAAACACGTCCGGGTGCGACAGGAGGAACACGTTGCCATTGCCGGTGCAGCCATGCACCTGCGCCGGAACCCCGGTGTGGATCGTGGCATAACAACTGGCCGAGATCGACGGCAGCGCCGCGCGATGGACAAACCGCTGCGCTTCGCCGCTCTCGACCCAGCCTTCGAGGTTGCCGAAGAGCCGCCGGAAATTTCGCAGCGGCACCCCGTCGAGGATGATCAGTAAGAGCTTTCCGTCCATGTCCTGTACTCCCATGAAATCAAAACACATTTCCTTGATTCTGCGCCCGTCTCAAATGTCCGGTCACAACACCACGACCCCCGAATGCTTGGCCTTGTCCTCGGGTTCGACATGTATGGTAATCTGCGCATCCGCGAATTCCGCGTGCAAGGCGCGCTCGATCCGGTCACAGATGTCATGCGCCGAAGTCACCGAGGTATCCCCGTCCACCACCAGGTGAAACTCGATAAAGGTCGCCTGCCCCGCCTGTCTTGTCTTTAGGTCATGCGCCTCGATCGCGCCCTCCGCCGCGTCGGAAATCACCGTCCTGATCTGCTCAAGCTCGCCCTCGGACACCGCCTCGTCCATCAGCCCACTCAGGCTGGCAGAAACCACCCTCCAGCCCGACCAAAGGATGTTGACCGCCACGAGCGCCGCCAGGATCGGATCGAGCAGCGCCCAACCGGTCAGGATCGCCAGCAAGACGCCGGCCGCCACGCCGACAGACGAGATGACATCGCTCAGCAGGTGCTTGCCATCGGCGACCAAAGCGGGCGAGCGCAACCGGCGCCCCTGCTGCAACAGAACCCAGCACCAGATCCCGTTGACGATATTCGCGGCCACGTTGACCGCCAACCCCGCGAGCGGCGCATCCAGAGCCCGCGGGTTCATGAATGCCTGCGCCGCTTCGCGCAGGATGAACAGCGCCGCAACGATGATCAGCACCCCCTCCAGCACCGCGCTGAAGAACTCGGCCTTGTGGTGGCCATAGGGGTGGTTGCTGTCGGCCGGACGTGCCGCGATCCGGATCGCGATCAGTGCGGCAATCGCCGTGGCCACGTTGACGATGCTCTCCATCGCATCCGAAAGAAGCGCAACCGACCCGGTCATCGCCCAGGCCACCAGCTTGAGTCCCAGAACCAGCAACCCGATCAGAATGCTGCCCGCGGCGATTTTCTGGGTTCGCTCCATATCGCGTCTTCCTGTTGGCCCGGTAGGGGCCATTGATCCGGCATTCACCAGACCGGCCCGTCTTTTTCAACCCTCAACCGGGCTGCCCTAGCCGATCAGCACATTCATATGCGCCACCACGCTACGCGCGAGCGCACCCTGTTCGTATCCGCCCTCCAGCATCGACAGGACGCGCCCGCCCGCATGGCGCCGCGCCAATGCCAGAAGCTCCTGCGTAACCCAGGTATAGTCGTCATCGGTCAGTTGCAGATGCGACATGTCATCGGCCACATGGGCATCGAATCCGGCCGAGATAAAAAGGAACTCGGGCGCAAAGGCGTCCAGCGCGGGCAGCCAGTGATCGCGCACGCCCGCGCGGAACTCCGCACTCCCCGCCCCCGCACTCAACGGAACATCGACAAGGTTCGCGGTATCCGACGCGTGGCCCGTGAACGGATAGAACGGATGCTGGAACGATGAACAGAACAAAACCCTTGGTTCATCGCGGAAAATATCCTCGGTGCCGTTGCCGTGGTGCACGTCGAAATCGACGATCGCCACCCGGTTCAACCCGTGCGCCTCAAGCGCATGCGCGGCAGCCACCGCGATATTGTCAAAAAGGCAGAACCCCATGGCGCGGCCCCGCTCGGCATGGTGCCCAGGCGGGCGCACCGCGCAGAACGCCGCGTGCACCTCGCCCGCCATGATCAGATCGACGCCCAGAATACCAGCCCCCGCCGCCCGCTCTGCCGCGCGGAGCGTGCCCGGGGACATCACCGTGTCACCGTCGATCTCGACCGGCTCGGTCACCGGATCAAGCGAATAGATCCGGTCGAGATAATTCGCGTCATGCACCCGCTCCAGCTGCGCCCGCGTCACCTTCGGCGCATCAAGCCGGCGCAGCACGAAATCGAGCCCCGACATGATCAACTGGTTCTCGATCGCCGAGATCCGGCCCGGCTGATCCGGATGAAGTGCCCCCGTGTCATGCCCCATGCAATCGGCATGAGAAATGAATGCCAGCATGTCTCCTCCTCCCGCGCCCGCGCCGGTTCACCGGTACGGGCGCATGACCTTATAATTCCCGCTGTACCACCACGATCTCAGGATCGTCCGCCGAACGCTCGCTGTGAAAGCCGAGTTCCTCCATCAGGTGCAGCATCTGGCTGTTTTCGCGCAGCACCGTTCCCTCGATCAGCACCAGCCCGTGATCGCGTGCAGCGTCCATCAGCGCCTTCATCAGCCGGGTCCCGATACCCTGATGCTGGACCTTGTCATTTACCACGACCGCGAATTCGCAACTGCGCCGGTCGGGATTGATCGCGTAGCGCGCCACGCCGACCTGCTTCTGCCGGCCCTCTCCGCCCACAAGCGCCACCAACGCCATCTCGGTGCGATAGTCGATCTGGGTGAACCGCGCGAGCATCTCGGCCGACAATTCGTTGATCGTGCCCATGAACCGGAACCGCTTGGCCTGCGGTGACAGATCGCGCACGAAATTGCGCTCCGATTCGGCGTCCTCGGGCCGGATCGGCCGAATGGTCAGGATCTGTCCATCCGACAGGTGCACCTCGTTGATCAGGTGACGCGGATAGGGGTGGATCGCCATGTGGTCATAAGGCCCGTCCTTGCTCGGCGGCCGCTTGATCACGATCCGCGCATCGACCGATAGCACCCCGTCGGGCCCCGCAAAAAGCGGGTTGAGGTCAAGTTCCACCAACTCTGGCAATTCGCACACCATGTCCGAAACCCGCATCAGAACATCGACCACCGCCTCGCGCTTGACCGCGTGACGGTCGCGGAACGCGTCGAGCAATCGCGACACCCGCGTCCGGTCAATCAGCCGGTTCGCCAGCACCGCGTTGAGCGGCGGCAGCGCCACCGCGTTGTCGCGCAGGATCTCGACCATCGTGCCACCCGCGCCGAACATGATCACCGGCCCGAACACCGGATCGCGGCTCGCGCCGATCACCAGTTCGCGCGCATCGTCGACCTGCGCCATCCGCTCGATCGTGACGCCCTCGATCCGCGCCTCGGGGCGCGTCGCCTTCGCCCGCTCGGTGATCTGGCGCCACGCCGCCATCACATCGCCCGCGGTCATCAGGTTGAGCATCACGCCGCCCACGTCCGACTTGTGGGGGATGTCCGGGCTCAGGATCTTCATCGCCACGGGAAATCCCACCGTCTCGGCGGCAACCAGCGCGTCTCCGGCGCTGTCGGCCTCGATCGTCATGTTGGTGGGGATGCGGAAGGCACGCAGGATCGCCTTGCTCTCGATATCGTTGAGCATGTGCCGCCCGTCGCGCAACGCCGTGTCGATGATCATCCGCGCGCCCATCAGGTCCGGGTCGGCCACCTCCGTCAACGGCTCGGGCACCTCCAGCGCCAGCCGTTGGTGCCGGTGGTGCTGCGCCAGATAGGAAAACGCCTCGACCGCGCGCTCGGGCGTGATGAAATCGGGAATGCCGTTCTCGCTCAGGATGCGCCGCCCCTCGGAAACCGAGGATTCGCCCATCCAGCAGGCCAGAACCGGCTTCTTGCCACGCTTGGGCACCGCGTCAACCACCCCCTGTGCCACCGCGCTCGCCTCGGTCATCGCCTGCGGGGTCAACATCACCAGAACCCCATCGAGATTGGGATCGTCGAGGCTTGCCTTCAAAGCAATGCCATAGGCGTCGGCCGACGCATCGCCCAGGATGTCGATCGGGTTGCCATGGCTCCAATAGGGCGACAGGATCTTGTCGAGCGCCTTCACGGTGTTTTCCGTGATCGGCGCCACATCGAGCCCCAGATCGCCTGCGCGGTCAGCCGCCAGAACCCCGGCACCACCGCCATTGGTCACAATGCCGAGGCGGTTACCCCCGGCCCGTTTGCCCGCGGACAGGATTTCGGCGGCGGCGAAAAGCTGGCCAAATGTGCTGGCCCGCACCGCGCCCGAGCGTGACAGCGCCGCATTGAACACCGCGTCAGAACCGATCAACGCCCCGGTATGGGTGTTCGCCGCCTTCGAACTCGCCGCGTGGCGCCCCGACTTCAACACGATCACCGGTTTCGAGCGCGCCGCGATCCGCAATGCGCTCAAGAATCCCGGCGCATTGTTGATCCCCTCGACATAAAGCAGGATCGCCTCGGTCTTGGGATCGGTCGAAAGGAAATGCAGCACATCGCCGAAATCCGCATCCGCCGAATTCCCCAGCGAGACGATGGCCGAGAACCCCAGATGATGGGGGCCTGCCCAGTCAACAATGGCCGAACACAGCGCGCCCGATTGCGACACCACCGCCAGCCGACCCTCGGGCGCGTCGGAATTGAGGAATGTCGCGTTCATCCCCAGCCATGGACGTACCAACCCCACGCAGTTGGGGCCGAGGAACCGGACCCCCGCCTTGCGCGCCGCCTCCTTGAGCGTCGCCTCGAGCTTGCGGCCCTCCTCGCCCACCTCGCGAAACCCCGCCGAAAGAACGATCGCCGCGCCTATTCCCGCCGCGCCGAGATCCTTCAGGATGCCCGGGATCGTCGCCGCCGGGGTCGCGATCACGGCAACGTCGATCCGGTCGGGCACTTCGGCAATGGATTTGTAACAAGCTTGCCCACGCACACTTTCGTATTTCGGATTGACCGGCACCACCGGCCCCTCGAACCCACCGGCCATGAGATTGGCATGGACCTTCGATCCGACACTCGTGGACGACTCACTGGCACCGAAAACCGCGATGCCACGCGGATTGAACAATGTTTCGAGCGGGCGTTTGAACATGATCGTGCCTCATCCTTTGCTGCGCCGCAACAGTATCATGCTGCACGTGCAAAATACATGACGTCTTGCGATCATCCTTGCGCCAGATCAAGACAGGCGCCACTTGCCCGCACGTCACCTTGTCCCGAGGCGATACATTCTCCGTCCTCGGGCAGAGGCCGGTCGCGGGACGCCCACCGCCCCGCCCGGACCTTTTCAGTTACCCGCACTTTCCATCTTGCGATTCGCGATAACCTCTTCCAGCCAGCCCAACTTCATCTCGGGGACGGAACTCAGCAACAGGTCGGTGTAATCGTCGAATGGCGGGCTCATGACCTCACTCTTGGTCCCGTATCGCGCCACCTTGCCCTGATACATCACCGCGATCGAATCCGCGATCGCCCGCACCGTCGCCAGATCGTGGGTGATAAACAGATAGGCCACGTTCTCGACCTTCTGAAGGTTCAGCAGCAGCTTGAGAATTCCATCCGCCACCAGCGGATCGAGCGCGCTCGTCACCTCGTCGCAGATGATCAACTTGGGGTCGGCCGCCAGTGCCCGCGCGATGCAGACCCGCTGCTTCTGCCCGCCCGACAATTCCGCCGGGTACCGGTCGATGAATCCCGCCCCCATCTCGATCTGGTCGAGCAATTCCTGAATCCGCTTGCGCTTTTTCTCGCCCCGCATGCCGAAATAGAATTCCAGTGGCCGCCCGATGATCGTGCCCACGGTCTGGCGCGGGTTCATCGCGACATCGGCCATTTGATAGATCATCTGCAATTCGCGCAGATCTTCGCGGCTCCGGCTGGGCAGGTCCGGTGCAAGGGTGCGCCCGGCGAACTCGATCCGCCCCGTGCTCGGCGGCAAAAGACCGGTGATCACCCGCGCCAATGTCGATTTGCCCGACCCGCTCTCACCCACAACGGCCAGCGTCTGACCGGGGCTCAGATCGACACTCACATTGTGCAGGACGTCGAAATTCGTCCCCGTGTAGCGCGCGGTGATGTTCTGGCATCGCAGCACCGGCTCCGGGCTCGGCACCTTCTCTTCATGCTCGATCGACCGTACCGAAACCAGCGCCTTGGTATACTCCTCGCGCGGTGCATTGATGATCTGCTCGGCGGTGCCATATTCCACCTTCTCGCCCATCTTGAGCACCATGATGTCATCACTGACCTGCGCCACCACAGCGAGGTCATGGGTGATGTAAATCGCCGCGACCCCGGTATCGCGGATCGCTTCCTTGATCGCCATCAACACGTCGATCTGCGTGGTCACATCGAGCGCGGTGGTGGGCTCGTCGAACACCACCAGCTCGGGCTCGGGGCAAAGGGCCAGGGCCGTCATGCAACGCTGCAACTGCCCACCCGATACCTGGTGTGGATAGCGGTTCCCGATCTTGTCGGGTTCGGGCAGGCCCAGCTTGCGAAACAACTCCACCGCCCGTTTCTCGGCCTTGCGTCGCGAGAACTTGCCATGCTCGACGGAGGCCTCGACCACCTGATCCATGATCTTCTTGGCCGGGTTGAACGAGGCCGCCGCCGACTGGCTGACATAGGTCACTTCGCCACCGCGCAGACGCCGCACATCGCGCAGCCGCGATTTCAGGATATCGCGCCCGTTGATCCAGACCTCGCCACCGGTGATCTTCACCCCGCCGCGGCCATAGGCCATGGTGGCCAGTCCGATCGTGGATTTGCCAGCGCCCGACTCGCCGATCAGGCCCAGTACCTTGCCGCGTTCGAGCTCGAAATCGACACCATGCACGATATCGATGTCATGCGGCGCAGCGTCGGGCGGATAGACCGTCGCGCCGATCTTGAGGCCGCGCACCTTTACCAGCGTATCGCTGCTCATCCCCGCCCCCCTTTCAGGCTTGTCGTTCGGTTCAGGATCCAGTCCGCGACAAGGTTCACGCTGATTGCCAGCGTCGCGATCGCTACCGCCGGATAAAGCGCGGCACCGATGCCGTAATTGATCCCGTCGGCATTCTCTTTCACGATCCCGCCCCAATCGGCCGCAGGTGGCTGGATACCCAACCCAAGGAATGAAAGCGTCGAGATGAACAGCACCATGAAGATGAAGCGCAGCCCCATCTCCGCCACCAGCGGCGACAGCGCATTAGGAAGGATCTCGCGAAAGATGACCCAGCCCCGCCCCTCGCCACGCAGCTTGGCCGCCTCGACGAAATCCATCACGTTGATATCCGCCGCGACAGCCCGGCTCAGGCGAAAGACCCGCGTGCTATCCAGGAAACCCATCACCAGAACCAGCACCGGCACCGTGACCGGCATCACCGACAGGACCACCAGTGCAAAGATGAGCGGCGGGATCGACATGATCAGATCGACAAAGCGCGACAGCACCTGATCGACCCAGCCTCCCATCACCGCCGCCAGAAAACCAAGGATCGAACCGGTGGTGAACGAGATGAATGTCGCCACCGTGGCGATGAAGATCGTCGTGCGCCCGCCATAGATCATCCGGGTGAGAAGGTCGCGCCCGATATTGTCTGTGCCCAGCCAGTAATCGGCGCTCGACGGCTCCCACACGTCTCCGACAACCTCGGCCACGCCATAGGGCGCGATCCAGGGTGCAAGGATCGCCATCAGGAAATAGAGGATGGTGAAGAACAGACCGACCACCGCGGCCATTGGAATGGTCTTGATCATTTCGGGTGCCTCAATCTCGGATTGGTCAGGATCGAAACGATATCGGCCACAAGATTCAGCCCGATATAGACCGCCGCAAAGACGAGGCCACAGGCCTGCACCACCGGCACGTCGCGTTTGCTCACATGATCGACCAGATATTGGCCCATTCCCGGGTAGACGAACACCACCTCGATCACCACGACGCCCACGACCAGATAGGCAAGGTTGAGCATCACCACGTTGACCACCGGCGCGATCGAGTTCGGGAAGGCATGGCGCCAGATGATCTTGAACATCGTCAGCCCCTTGAGTTCCGCCGTCTCGATATAGGCCGATTGCATCACGTTGAGGATCGCCGCCCGCGTCATCCGCATCATGTGCGCAAGGATCACAAGCGTCAGAACCAGCACCGGCAGGGCGATCATTTCAAGCTTGGCGAATATATCCGCATCCGGCCTGAACCCTATTGCCGTCGGGTTGAGCAGGCGAAATTTCACCCCGAGAAAGAACATCACCACATAGGCGATCAGAAACTCGGGCACCGAGATCGACGCCAGCGTGACACCGGAAATCAGCTTGTCGGGCCAGCGGTCGCGATACCGCACCGCCAGAAGGCCCAGGAAGATCGCCAGCGGCACCGAAATCAGCGCCGCCCAGAAGGCCAGGAACAACGTGTTCTGGAGCCGCGACCCCATCGACGAGGCAATATCGCGCCCCGACGTAAGCGACGTGCCCAGATCGCCCTGAAGCACACCGCCCAGCCATGCAAAATAGCGCTGCACCGGCGGATCGTTCAGACCCATTTCACGGCGAAGATTGGCCAGCGCCTCGGGCGTGGCCGATTGGCCAAGGATGGATTGCGCCACGTCTCCTGGCAGGATGATCGTGCCGGCGAAGATCAACACCGACACGAAAAAGAGCAAAAGCAGGCCCAGCGAAATCCGCTGGGCCAGCAATCTTATCACAGGCGACATCTTATGACACGACCCACATCCGGAACGGTGCATAGGCGTTCATCATGGGCTGGCCCGCCACGTCATCCTTCCAACCCGCGACCCTGTCGGTCGTCGCATCGAGGAAGTCGTTGAACATCGGGCAGATCAGGCCGCCTTCATCACGCACGAGCGTACCCATGTCGGCATACATCTGCGTGCGCTTGGCCTCGTCCAGCTCGGCCCGCGCCGCAAGCAGCAACTGGTCGAATTGCTCGTTTTCAAAGCGCGTGTCGTTCCAGTCCGCGGTGGACAGGTATGCCGTGGTGAACATCTGGTCCTGTGTCGGACGTCCACCCCAGTAGGAGGTGCAGAAAGGCTTCGCATTCCAGACTTCCGACCAGTAGCCGTCATTGGGCTCGCGCTTGATCTCGACATCGATCCCCGCCCCGGCACAGCTTTCCTGGAACAGCGCCGCGGCATCGGGCGCACCGGGAAACGAATTGTCAGACGTGCGCAACAGGATCGACCCTTCAAAGCCCGATTTCTTCATGTGGAACGCGGCCTTGTCGGGATCGTATTCACGCTGCTCGAACTCGGTATAGAGCGGGTAAGACGCATTGATCGGCGTGTCATTCCCGATCGAACCATAGCCATGCAGGATCTTGTCGACCAATTCCTGCCGGTTGATCCCGTATTTCAGTGCCATACGCACATCGTTGTTGTCGAAGGGCTCCGTGTCGCAATGCATGATGAACACGTAATGGCCAGGGCCGGCTGACGTGCGCAGGGTGATGTTGGGCGCCTGAGCGACACGCGCCGCGGTGCGCGGCGGCACCCGGTCGATCATGTCCACCTGCCCCGATTGCAGTGCCGCCACCCGGGCGGTGTTGTCGTTGATCACCAGAATCTCGATCTCGGCGGCATGGCCCATATCACCCCAGTAGTCGGGGTTCTTCTCGGCGATGATCCGCACACCCATCTCGGCTTCCTTGATGATGTAAGGTCCGGTGCCGATCGCTGCGTCGGGCGCATCCTTGCCACCGTTGGGCTGGATCGCGAGGTGATAGTCGCCCAGCATGTAGGGCATGTCTGCATTCGGGCTGCTGAGTTCGACGATCACGTTGTCGCCATCGGCACGTACGTCGGCGATGTCGCGCAACAGGCCCAGCGCGCCCGACTTGGCCTCATCATCCGAATGGCGCTCGATCGTGGCGACGACATCTTCGGCGGTCACCGGCTTGCCGTTGGAAAAGGTGATGCCCTCGCGGATCTTGAAGGTCCAGGTCTTGGCATCTTCCGAGGCCGAGAAGCTCTCGGCGACCTTGCCCTGAATGCTGCCGTCATCGGCCAGCTCGGTCAGGCTCTCACCCCAAAGCCGGATCGCCATGAGCGCCACCATGTTGGTGGCCAGCGCCGGATCGAGGCTGTCGGTGGTCGAACCGCCCTGAAGGCCCAGCCGCATGATGCCGCCCTTTTGTGGCCCGGCCGCGTGAACCGCCTCGGCCAGCATCGTGTTGGCAGCCGCCGCCGTCACCCCCACGGCCGCCGCGCGGCCCATGAATTCGCGGCGCGATATCCGGCCCATGGCCGCATTCACCTTGAGGTAATCGAGATAGTTCTTCATCGAGGTCTCCCTTGTTGCTCTTGATTCACGGCGATCGGCAGACGACCCCGCGTTCTTAACTCATCGGTCAATCAAACCGCATCCCCTCCGAGGCTTCAAGAAATTTCTGGAAAACTTCGCCTCGTGCCCGATCACATTCCGTCGCGCGGGATGCTGTCTGTCATTTCCTTTTGATAGACCAATGTGTCATTTTCGTAAGCTTCCAGACGAGCAGTAACATGAAATAACTGCGCATCCGACCACATTTCGGCAAAAGTTTCGGTCCGCAGCATCAGGTCACCGCGTCCGGTTTCCTCGGTCCAGTGGGTGACACCCCGCGCGCCCAGTGGATCGTCGGGATGAATCACCCATCGCTCGCGCGACTTGCCTCCCGAGATCAGCCCATGATCCCGATCGCGCCACTTTCCGAAATCATCCTCTATGATCAGGGCAACATCACCGCTCGACAAATCCTCTTCCACCCGGCGGATATTCTCAGTCGCGCGCAACTCTTCCGCGGCCCAGGGCGTCACATCCTCGTCCACCGGCGGGAAATCCCATTCATCCGCGTCCGACCGCGCCCGCACCGGCAGTTCCAGCCCCCCGCTCGCAATGGTCACGCCCAGCGGCTCGGGCGAAGGCCACAAGAGCGGCCAATAGGCCGTGCTCACCGCCACCGCGATCCTGTGCCCCTCGGGCACCCGATAGGCGATATGGTCCAGCACCACCGCCACCTCCACCGCTTCACCCGGCACCATCGGCTCGGGCGCCGCGTGGCCATTGCGATGGGTCAGGTTCAGCACACCATAGGTGATCCGCGTGCGTACCCCGTCCGGGTGCACATGGTTCAGCCGCACCGCGATCTGCCCCTGTGCCCTGTCCGCCGACAGGCGCAGCCGCACCACCGGCGCCCCCACGACATCGCGGCTCGCGCCCAGCGGCGGAGAAACCCAAACCGCCGATACTGCATCGTCGCCACGCTGATCACCCGACAGTTCCGGCCCTCGCCCGATGGCATAATACTCGCTGCCCCCCATGCCGCAAGTCTGGGGCGAGGTCACGCGCACCGACTCGTCGCCGTTGCCGCCCAGAACACCGCCCGCGCCCAGCGCGAACCGCTCTTTCTCGCCCTGGGTCGCGGCGTCGGCGATCCAATGCCCCGTGCGCTCCCGCGCCACCCGGTCTGGCCGGTGTCCCTCCATCAGGAAAGCGCGATAGGCCAGGTCGTCCTCGGCACCGTTCTCAACGTCCTTCAACCACCGGTCCCACCAGCGCTTGGCAACCTGAAGGAACCCGATCCGCGGCTCGGGGCGCGCAATATGCGGGTAAAGATGCACCCACGGCCCGACAATTCCCTTGGCACCGGGCAGGTTCTCCACCATCGCGGGCACCGCGTTCTTGTATCCATCGGCCCAACCGCCGATCGCGAGCACCCTGGCCCTCAGTGCAGGATAGTCTTCGCAGATACTGCCATGTTTCCAATACTCGTCGCGCCGCTGATGCCTGAGCCACGTGGTCAACAGGAACGGCTCCGTCTCCAGCCGTTTAAGCCAGACCTCGCGCCAGTCCGCACGCAGCGCCGGGTCGGGCGGTCGGCTCGAATAGGCCCACATGGTCGAGGACCAGGCCAGGTTCTCGTTGAGCAGACAACCGCCCTTGTAATGAATGTCATCGTTGAAACGATCCACCGTCGAACAAAGCGAGATGACCGCCTTGAGCGGCTCAGGCGCCAGTTGCGCGACCTGCAACCCGTTGAACCCGCCCCAGCTGATCCCCATCATGCCCACGCGGCCGTTGCACCAGGGCTGCGCCACCAGCCACTCGATCACCGAAACCGCGTCGGCCAGTTCCTGCGGGGTGTATTCATCCTCCATCAACCCGTCACTGTCGCCATTGCCGCGCATGTCCACCCGGACGCAGGCATAACCGCGCCGGGCCATCCACGGATGGGTGATCTCGTCGCGGGCCACCGTGCCGTCACGCTTGCGATAGGGCAGATGTTCGACAATCGCGGGCACCGGATCGTCCAGGCAATCCACCGGCCGCCAGACCCGGCACGACA
>NZ_JAWLDS010000047.1:0-22824 GCF_041686535.1 Aquicoccus sp.
AAGGATCAGCGCCATTTCATCGGCGCGCGGCGCATCGTTGCATCCCACCTCGATACTGTCGAAATGGCTGCGCACGTAAGAGGCCCGGATATGCGTCACTGGCACGTCGAGCCTCGCACCCACACCGCCCACCTTCTTGGTCGAGGGCACGATCGCCGCCGACCGCTCGCGACCGAGCAACTCGCGCATCGCGTAACCACCCGGCGCGTGCCACAGCGCGCCATGCTCGATCTCGCCGCCCGCGCCGATGATCGCACCCTTGCCATAACCCTCGATCTTGTCGGCCCCGCCCAGCATCGCGATAAGCCGCCCCGCCATGTCGAGGCCGAGCGGCTTCAAATCTTCCATGAAGGGCTGGATGTCCGGCTCATACCGCCCTGCGAACGGGTTCTTGATCACCGCCATGATCCACGCCCGGCGATAGGGCGCATCGGCCCGCGCGCCCCCCTCGTGCCAGATCTCCTCCAGGCTCTCCACTGTCTTGCGTATCTTCACTTCAGGCATCCGCCGCCTCCCTCACCTCGACAAACCGCTCTGCACCGACAATCCGCATCTCGCCGCGCAGCGCAAGCGCGGCCCCGCGGATCACCCCCTTGTCGCGCATCGCATCGGCCAGCGCGGCACCCCGCGCCAGCGCCTGCGCCACCTCTTCCCGGTCCAGCGCGCCGACCTCCACGACCACGTCGCGCGCGCCCAGATCGCTTTCGGGCCGCACCTCGCTGGCCGGGGCGCGCCGGATCGCGGCATGCCCCGGCAGATCGACCGCGTTCGCGATCAGCGTCGCCGCCACATCCGCCGACGCCGCATCCGCCGCCAGCACCGTCACCGCATCGGCAATGCCCAGCGACAGGCTGCGCCCGCCGCGCCCCGAGGTGGCGATGCCACCAATCCCGTCGCCACCGCCGATCGCGATCTGCCCGTCGGTCCCGGCCATGGCGACACGGAACCGCTCGCCTGCCTCCAGCCAGAGCGCGATATCACCACCGTTGTTCACATAGGCCCGGCGCAGATCGGCCCGCATGCACATCCCTGCCAGCACATGATCGGCCACGGACCCGGCCACCGCCGCCATCGGCGTGACGAAGCCCTTGTGCCGCGCCACCGCGCGGACCATCCTTTGCGCCACCGGCCCCGCGACCGAACCGGGCGGCGGGCTGGCTCCCCATCCGTCCATGCGCAACAGGTCCAGCTCCTCGACCAATCGCTCCAGCACGCCGTCGAAGGCCGCGCAGGCCGCGTCAAAGCCCCGCGCCCGGTCCCCCTCGCAGCCGATAATGAGGTCGATCGGCCCATGCTGAAGATGCAGCCGCTCACCCGGCAAAATCGCGCGTGTGAAACTCATGACTCCTCGCTCCAGCGGTAATGCCCGCGCGCCATCGGATCATGCCCCGACAGGCCGGGACCGACGCGGCGCACCTCGTCAGTCATTACGTTCTCGACCCGGCGGATTTCCTCGACATGCCCACCCAGGTCGGCGTAATCGCTCACCCTCATGGTGAACTCGATCGGCGCGACGATTGCCGGGGTCGGCACGTATCCAAAGGAGTTCGTGGGCATTTCCATGACATCCGCCATCACCGTGATCCCGCCCCCGGGCCAGACATAGGCTTCGGCCCCGCCGCAACTGACCGAGGTGAGCGCCGCGCGCACCGACCGGGTAAGCCGCACCGGATTCTCGGTCACGCCCGCGCGCAGGCTCCCGCCCGCACCGCCCATGAACAGCACCGAGGCCACTGAAGGTTCGCAATTCTCGGCAATCCGCTCGGCACTGGCGCGCACCCCTTCCGGTGCTTCTGCCGGCTGTGGCACCAGGTTGTCATCGAGCTCGAAATAGGCCCATTGCTCGCCCGTGGTCGACACCATGAAGAGCCGCAGCCCGGGCCAGGCCACGTCCTTCTTCCATTCGCCCAGGATGGTCAGCGGATCGTCGATATCCGTCCCGCCCCAGCCGCGCCCCGGCTCGGCCACCTGGAAATAGCGCCCCGGTGTCGAACGGCGACCCTTGATGCGGATGCCGGTGGGTTTCACCCCCAGGACCTGCCCGGCCTGGTGCTCGCTCAGAACGCCGGTGATATGGTCATCGACCACCACCACCTCGTCCACAATCTCGTGCCATTGCTTGGCGAACATGCCGATCGCGGCCGAGCCACAGCCGACCCGCATCAGCCGTTCCTGCTCGCCGTCGATGATCGGCGCCTGCCCGGCCTGCACGACAAGCAACACCGCATGATCGCCCTCGCCGATCACCATCTCAACCGCTTCGCGATTGCAAAGCGCCATCAGCGCGTCACAGGTCACGCGGCCCTCTTTCTTGGACCCGCCGGTGAGGTGCTCGACACCGCCGAGGCTCAGCATCTTCGAGCCGTATTCGCTGGTCGTCACATGACCGACGGGCTCGCCCGCCACGCGCACGATGTCGCGCTCATGACCGATATGGCGGTCGGTGTCGATCTTCACCTTCGCCCCGCAATAGGAAAAGATGCCCTCGGTAACGACCGTCACCATGTCGACACCCTCGACCTGCTGGCTCACGATGAAGGGCGCGGGCTTGTAATCGGGATAGGTCGTGCCCGCCCCCACCGCGGTGACGAACCGGCGATGCCCCTGGATGATGTCGCCATCCCAATCCCCCGCCTCGTCGGTCTTGAGGAACGGCACGAGCTTCTCCGCGGTGCCCTCGATCACCGTGAGCGGATCGAGCCGCACCAGCTCGCCGGCATGATTGGCATAACGGTCACAGGCCCCGGACTTGCCATCGGCGATGTAACACATCACCGGGCAGGCGTCGCAGCGGATCTTTTCCGGCTTCTCACGCATGGCCAGCCACCCCCATTGCCGCCCTGAGCCGCGCCGGTGTCACCGGCAGCCGCCGCATCTGCACGCCGGTCGCATCGCGGATCGCGTTCAATATCGCCGGCGCCGTGGGAATGAGCACATGCTCGCCCAGCCCCTTCGCCCCGTAAGGTCCATGCGCATCCGGCTCCTCGATGATCAGCGTCTCGACCGGCGGCATGTCCCCGATCGTCGGGATGAGGTAATCATGCAGGTTCTCGGTCCGCCCCGGCAGGTATTCCTCCATCAGCGCCATGCCCATCCCCTGCGCGATGCCACCCTCGACCTGCCCCTCGATCAGGAGCGGATTGACCGCGTGCCCCACGTCATGCGCGGCGACAAAGCGCACCGGCTTCACAGTGCCCAGCTTTGTGTCCACCTCAAGCACGCACAGATGCGCGGCATAGCCGAACTGCGCATAAGGATGGCCCTGCCCGTTTTGGTCCAGCGGCCTTGTTGGCGGATCGTAACTCTCGGCCACGCGCATCACGTAGCCCTCGGCGTCCGGCTCAAGCGCGGTGAGGTCGAGGCGATGCACACCCGCGCCTTCCCGTATCTCGAATGCATCCGCGCCCGGCACGATCAGCGCTTCCTCACCCGCATTGACCCGCTGCAATATCTGCGCGCGCAGCGCCTCTCCGGCCAGACGCGCGGCATTGCCCGAAACAAAGGTCTGGCGCGAGGCCGATGTCTTGCCCGCATCCGGCGTCACGTCCGTGTCACCCCCCACGAGGTCGAGCCTTGAGACCGGCACACCCAGCGCGGTGGCAAAGATCTGCGCGATCACCGTGTTGGACCCCTGCCCGATATCCGCCGCGCCCTGGTGCAGCATGATCCGCCCATCGGCCCGCACCCCCGCCTTGATCGTCGAGGGGTTGGGCAGCGAGGTATTGCCACAGCCGTACCAGCCCGCCGCCACGCCCACGCCGCGCCGCACCGGACCATCGCCCGCGTTGATCCGCGCCGCCTCGGCGCGCTCGGCCTCCCATGCGGGCCGCAGCGCCTCAAGACAGGCAAGAATCCCCACCCCCTGCGCGAACACCTGCCCACACACCGTGGGCACGCCATTCGTCAGGGCATTGCGCATACGAAACTCCAGCCTGTCGATCCCCAGCCGGTCGGCCAGCTCGTCAAAGAGGCTCTCCTGGGCCACCGCCGCCTGCGGCACGCCAAACCCGCGAAACGCCCCCGAGGGCGGGCAATGGGTGTGGATGCCCTGCGCCTCGGCCCGGTAATCGCCCACCGCATAGGGCCCCGAGGCATGGACCGGCACCCGGTTCGCCACCGTCGGCCCCCAGCTTGCATAGGCCCCGGTGTTGAAGAGCCCGTCAAAGCCCAATCCCGAAATCCGCCCGTCCGCATCGGCCCCGATCCGCACGTGCATCCGGGACGGGTGCCGCTTGGTGGTCGATTGCATCGATTCCCCGCGCTCATAGGTGATCCGCACCGGCTGCCCGGTTTTCAGTGCCGCAATCGCCAGATAGGGCTGCACCGACACGTCGAGCTTTGAGCCGAACCCCCCGCCCGTGGCCGTCGGCACCACCCGGATGCGCGCGCGCTCCATGCCCAGCACCTCGCTCAGCGTTTCGAGATCCATCACCGGCGCCTGGGTGCAGGCATATACCTCGACCCGGCCATCCACCACCTGCGCGAACCCAGCTTCGGGCTCGATATAGGCGTGTTCCACGAACCCGGTCTCGAACACGCCCTCGGCCACTACAGCGGCCCGTTCCAACGCCGCCCCGACATCGCCATGCGCCACGAAACCGCCGCACATCACGTTGCCCGCGCGCTCCGGGTGCAACTGCGGCGCGCCATCCGCCATCGCGCCTGCCATGCCCTGCACATCCGGCAGAACCTCCCATTCCACCGGGAACCGCGCCGGATCGAACCGCGCCATGACGTCGGCGCGGCCGACCACCGCCGCCACCGCCTCGCCGCGAAACCGCGCCACGCCTTCCGCGAAAACCGGCTGATCCACGAAACCCGGAATCGTGCCGAAAAGGTTCACGCCCGGCACATCGCTCGCCGTCAAAATGGCCTCGACCCCCTCGCGCACAGCAAACCCTTCGAGATCGCCGAAAGTGAACCGCGCATGGGGATGCGGGCTTCGGATCACCTTGATGACCAGCGCATCAACCGGCGCCACGTCATCGCCGAACCTCTCCGCGCCCGTCACCTTGGCGCGCCCGTCCAGCTTTTCGATCGCCGCCCCGGTATGGCCCTCGGCATCCGCCACCGCACCCGGCGCGCGGCCCATCACCGCGTCAACGATCTTGCGATAGCCGGTGCAGCGGCACAGAACCCCGGCCAGCGCATCCATCACCTGACCCTCGCTCGGCGCCGGCAACTCGCGTAACAGCGCCACCGCCGAGACCATCATGCCCGGCGTACAGATCCCGCATTGCGCCGCGCCCTGCTCCTCGAAACGCCGCGCCAGATCACTGGCCAGCGGCTCATGCGCCACCAGTCCGGCCAAGGTCTCGACCTTGGCCCCCGCGGC
Organism: Aquicoccus sp.; assembly: GCF_041686535.1. Lineage (NCBI taxonomy): Bacteria > Pseudomonadati > Pseudomonadota > Alphaproteobacteria > Rhodobacterales > Paracoccaceae > Aquicoccus > Aquicoccus sp. Next base: position 5,336 of record NZ_JAWLDS010000047.1, read on the forward strand.
CTGTTGCGCGGGCATCAGGCAGGCACAGACCGGCGCGCCATCAACCAGCACCGTGCAGGCCCCGCAATCGCCAGCATTGCAGCCAACCTTCACGTCTCGCGCGCCCAGCCGCTCGCGCAGCGCCTCGCTCAACCGCTCGCCCACGCGTGGCTCAACCCGCACATCGCGCCCGTTGAGGCGAAACATCGTCTCTCCGCTTACCCGCTTATCCATCACAGGCCCCCCGCACCGCCCGTCCGATCAATTCACCCACCGATTCCAGCCGATAGGCCCCGCTGCCGCGCACGTCGTCGATGGGTGAAAGCGGCGCCAGATGCTCCGGCGTCACCGCCACGTCGCCGCGCGTGCCCAGAAGCGCCGCCTCCAGCGCGGGCAAACGCCGCGCCACCGGCGAACAGGCCCCGACAGCCACCCGCGCATGGTCGATCCGGCCGGCCACGTCGCGCCCGATCACCACCGCCACCATGACGATGGAAATCACCAGGTAGGCCCGGCTGCCCAGCTTGGAAAACGCGCCCCGCGCATCCTCGGGCGGCTCGGGCAGATGCAGCGCCACGACCATCTCGCCGGGCGCCAGATCGACCTGCCGCACCCCCGTGATGAACCGGTCGAGCGGAACCACGCGCCGCCCCTGCGCGCTCGCGATCTCGACCTCCGCCCCGAGTGTGAGCAACGGCGGCACCCCGTCCGCCGCGGGCGAAGCATTGACGAGATTGCCCGCCACCGTGCCCGCATTCTGGATCTGGATCGACCCCACCTCGCGCCCCGCCGCGCGCAACCCGTCAAAGGCCGGCGGCAGGTCGGCCCGCACCACGTCGGACCAGCGCGTCGCCGCTCCGATCCGCCATCCCTTGTGCTGCCGCGTGATCCCGTGCAACCCCGCGATCCGGGTCAGATCCAGAACGCTCTCGCGCGGGCCGCCCGCGGGCAAGCCCGGATAGAAATCCGTTCCCCCCGCAACCGGTCGCACACCGCCACGCGAGAGAATGTCCAACGCCTCGCCCAGATTGCTAGGCGCGAAATACTCCAACTGCTGCATCGTCGGACCCCCTGTCGGACCGATCGTGATTATCGTTCGTGTGCTAATGGTATGCGCGCGATTCGAGTCGAGTCAAAATTTTTCGACTCCTTTTTCATGGGGCAACGACCAGCGGACGCCGGATTAATCAATTGCGGGTCCGGAAATGCTGCACCGCGGCGGTGCACGCATGGCAGCCGGAGCGCAGCCGAAGATCACCCCCCGAATTCTCGGCGCAAGACCGCCGTTAACCCTACCGCGCGCTCACGCGGGCGCCGCGCCTCTCGTGACTTCCGGCAGGTTCTGCGCGGGCGGCGTATTGCGGCTGCGCCCACTGCGCGGCACCCCTTCGATGACCGTCATCCCGACCCCGGGAAGGTTGCCAAGCTGTACGGATTCAAGGATATTTTTCCCCGGTGCATGCTGTGCCTGGTCCATCAGGACGAAATCGGCGGGTCGCCCCACCTCCATCAACCCCTGGTCCAGTTCACGCTGCCGCGCGGTGTTGCCATTGGCAAAGCAGAACGCCACCTCCGCCGGCACGTCGCCCAGGCTCGACAACATCGCCACCATCCTAAGGATTCCAAGGGGTTGCACCCCCGATCCCGCCGGCCCATCGGTGCCGAGGATAAGCCGCTCCATCTGCTTGAGTTCCCGCGCGGTGTTGAGCGTCAGAAGCGCCGCGCGCTCGTTGCCGTTATGCACGATCTCAAGCCCCGCCCGACAGCTTTCGCACAGACAGATGATCTGGTCGTCGGGCAGCGCCGAATGCCCACCATTGATATGCCCGATCACGTCGGTGCCGGTTTCAAGCACCATGTCGGCGTCGATGAGCCCCGACCCGGGGATCGACGGGCCGCCGGTGTGGATCGTCGATTGAATGCCGTATTTTCGTGCCCAATCAACCATTTGACGGGCGGTCTTGCCATCCTTGACCGTGCCGAGTCCGACCTCGCCCAGCAGAGTCACACCCGCGTCAGCCATTTCCTTGAAATCTTCCTCGACCATGCCATGCTCGATCACCGGCGCCCCGGCCATCACCTTCATGCCCGAGGGGCGGAAATTCTCGTACCAGCGTTGCGCCGCGATCGCCATCGCCTTGAGCCCGACAACATCCTTGGGCCGCCCCGGCATATGCACCTCGCCCGCCGAGATGAGCGTGGTGACACCGCCATGCAGCGTGGAATCGATCCAGTGCAATTGCTGTTGACGCGGGGTGTAATCACCCACCACCGGGTGCACGTGGCTGTCGATCAGGCCCGGCGCGATCGTCACCCCATGGGCGTCGATCTCGGTCTGCGCGTGCTCGCAGTTAAGGTCTTTTTCATACCCGATTGCTTTGATGATCCCATCTTCGGCAATCACGCAATCCCCGTCGAGGATCGGTTCCTCCATCTTGCCCGAAAGGATCAACCCGATATTCCGAATGACAAGCTTGTCGGCCATCTGCACACCCTCCTGCTGCTATCGTTAGTGTGCAAACGCTTTTGTGATTCCGTCAAGCCCGCTACATCTCATCCGCCCCAGGTGGTTTCCAGCACCCGCAACCAGTTGCCATGCGCGATCTTTTCGATTCGCGCCTCGGAATAGCCATGCGCACGCATCGCTTCGATCAGCGCGGGCAGACCGGCGACCGATCCGATGTCCTCGGGCACCACCGCCCCGTCGAAATCCGATCCCAGCGCGACATGATCCTCGCCCATCCGCGCGATCATGTGGTCGAGATGCTCCAGCATCACCGCAATCGGCATCTCCGGGCGCATCTGCCCGTCACGACGCAGGAAACCGGTGGCGAAATTGAGCCCCACCATCCCGCCCGAGCGCGCCACCGCGTCCAACTGCGCATCGCTCAGGTTGCGCGCCTGCGGGCATAGCGCATGAGCGTTTGAGTGCGTTGCAATCAGGGGCTTTTCACTGATCCCCGCCACATCCCAGAACCCCTTTTCATTGAGGTGGCTCAGGTCGATCATGATCCCCATCGCATCACAGCGTCGAACCAGCCGCTTGCCGTCCCCGGTCAGCCCCGGGCCAACATCCCCGGTCGAGGGGTATCGAAACGGCACCCCCTCGCCCCAGATCGTCGGCCGGCTCCAGACCGGCCCCAGCGAGCGCAGGCCGGCGGCATGAAGCACGTCGAGCGCGTGAAAATCCGGGTCGATCGCCTCGGCCCCCTCGATATGCATCACCGCCGCAATCTCGCCCGCGCCGATGGCGGCGCGGATATCCGCCGCGCTCCGGCAGATGCGAAGACTGCCCTCCGCCTCGAGCTGCATCAGGATCGCAGCTTTCTCCATCACCACCGGCAGCGCCACTTCCTGGGGGATCGGATCGGGCAGGGGCAGGTCATATTCGGGCTTGTCCATCTCGGCCTTCATCAGATCGAGATCCATGGCCGACGGCACGAAGATCGCAAAGAACCCGCCCGCGAATCCCCCCGCGCGGGCCTTGGGCAGATCGACGTGAAAATCGCTCCCGTCGCGGAAAAGCCGTGTCGCGGGCCGCCCGCCTGCCGCGCGCAATTTCAAGAGAACGTCATTGTGCCCGTCGAAAACGGGCACGGGTTTCGCGCTGGTCATGTCTGCCCCATGTGTTGCTTGCCGGGGCAGACTAGAGCGCGCACCGCGCCCTGCCAATGGCTATTCCGGCACGCAGATCCTGCCCGCCATCGCCGCGCGGATGGTCTGCCACAAGAGCCCCGTAATCACGACGAAAAGCGCGATCAGCAGGACCCCGCCGATCAGGCGATGCGCCTCCGACCCCGTCTCCGCGGCAAAGCGGAAACTGGCAATCGTCGCGGCGGCGAAGGGAAAGCTCAGCGCCCAGAAGCTCAGCGCGAAGTCCAGCCGCAGGATGCGCGGCAACTGCACCAGAACGATCACGGTGAAAAGATAGGCCCCGTTGATCAGGATGCGCGCAAAGGCATCCACCCCGCCGGTCAGTTGCAGCCAAGACACGAAGGCCACCGCCGGCGGCGCGATCAGGATGACCAGCGTCGGCTGCAGGCGCCCGGGCAAGGGATCGTGAAAAATCAATCGGTTGATGACCAGGGTCAGAAGGACCAGCCAGAAGATCAAGCCGACGGACATGAAATACCAGCTGATCTCGACATAGCCCAGCGGCACGCCCGCGATGGGAACGATCACGTTGCCGACCGCCGGAATGAACCAGGCCGGGTTGAGCATCCCGTGCTGAAAGCTGCGCGAGCCGATCCAGTTCGATATCACCGCGATGGTCAGCACGAACTGAAGCACCATGCCCAGAAGCCACATCCCTTCGGCCAGGCCCTCGCTGCGCGGCATCGTCGCCGTCGCCAGAAGAAGCAGCGAGATCGAGATCGCCGGAAAGAACGAAAGCCGCACCGGGTGCTTCCACTCGGCCACCACCGCGCCGGGATGGATCGCGGCCTTGGCCGCATAGCCTGCCGCGATCAGCCCGAACAATGCGAAGGTGAAGAGGTAAAGCCCTGTCGAGATCTGCGATCCCATGCCGAACACCGTCTCGCCCGCATGCATCGCCAGCGTCAGCCCTGCCATGCCCATCACCATGCCGAAAAGCGGCACCGGGTAATGTTCGAGCCGATTTACCGGCTGCGCTTCGGTTTGCGTCGCGTCCGTCATGCCGTCGCCCTTCCCATGTTCAGCTGTCGCTGGTTTCGGGTCCCTTGATCAGGGCCTGCACGGTATAGACCAGAATCGCAATACCGATCGCCCCCGCGACGGCCACCCCCAGCAAGACGACCACGTCGATCGGCCCGCCGATATCGGCAAAACCCGAATCGGTCATCTTCCACACGAAGAGCACCGCCACCACGGCCCCGACCGGCATAGACAGTTGCGCCAACAGGAACTTGCGCATCGACATCGAACGATCGCGGATCAGGACATAGACATAGGCCACCGTGATCAGAACCGCGACAACGACCATCGCCCAAAAGAGGCCACGACCGAACATCTCTTCCCAGACCGCAATCAGGGTCTCAAGTGTGAGTTCTTCCATTGTCCGACTCCTTACGCCTTGCCACGCAGCATGGCGTTATATGTGGGTTTGAGCGCCACTTCCTTCATCAACCAGCTGATCCACAGCTCTTCCAGCGGCGCGATGACGCCGGGGAAACTCGGCACCAGATCGTTGTTGTAATCGAACTCGACCAGCATCGCGCTGCCGACACGAGTGATCAGCGGACAGGAGGTATAGCCGTTGTAAGCCGTATCCGTGGTATCGCCGGCGATCTGGGCAACGAGGTGATCCTCGACCACGGGCACCTGCCATTTGACGCTGGCCGCGGTCTTGCCCTTGGGCACCCCCGCAACGTCGCCCACCGCGAACACGTTGGGATAGCGGTTGTGGCGCAGCGTGTATTGATCGACCTCGACCCAGCCCTGATCGACCCACCGGTTTTCCCAGCTCAGCCCCGACTGGCGGATCACGTCCGGCGCGCGCTGCGGCGGGATCACGTTGGTAAAGTCGTAATCCGTCTCTTGCGCGATGCCATCGACATCCTCGAAGGTCAGGATCTTCTTGACCGGGTCTATGCTTTTCAGAACCTTGTTCAACTCGGTCCTGATGCCCCGCTGGTCAAACAGCATCCGGACCTTTTCGGCCACGATCGGTACGCCGAAAAGGGCCCCGGAATTGTTCCAGTATTCGACCTCGATCTTGTCGCGATTGCCCTTCTTGCTGGCATAATCCTCGGTCAGGAAGGTATACTTCAGCGGCGCACCCGCACATTTCATCTCGGTCGAAGGACGCGAGAACACGGCCTTTCCCCCGGTCGAGGTAAAGCGGTCCATCTCGGCCCATGTCGCGGCGGCATAGTCGGGCCCGGCATAGACCGCCCCCACTCCGTCCTTGCCCACGAGGTCAAGGCTGAACCCCTCGATCGCATCCCAATCGAGCACGAGGCCCGGCGCCGTGATCAGGTAGTCATAGTCCAGCGACTGGCCCGACGCCGTGGTCAGGGTCTGCGCCTCAGGGTCGATTTCGGCGGCATATTCCGCCACCAGCGTCACCTCGCTCGGCAACCATTCGGCGGTCTGGCTCACAGAATAGCCCGCCGGCTTCAACCCGGCGGCAATAAGCGTGAACCCGGGCTGGTACCAATGCTCGGCACGCCCGTCGACAAGGGTGATCTCGGCGCCGTCAAGTCGCTCGACCAGGCGGTTGGCCAAGGCCGTCCCGGCGGCCCCTGCGCCCAGGATGACGATTTTCGCTTTGGTTTGCACCTTGCGTGCTGCGGCGGGTCGGGCACCTGCGGCCAAAAGGGCCGCACCGGATGCGAGGCCCAGAAATCCGCGGCGCGTCGACATGAATGTCTGATCCGATGTCATGCGCGTCTCTCTCCTGCTTTTACATATACTTTTTCGCATGTGAAGCTGGCGGATATCTTTGACATAGATCAATCATGCGTCCCGAATGCCACTTTTTATGGCATTCGGGATCACATCCAGACCTCAAGCGTATCCCCAGACGCTCAGTGCAGAGCACGCAGCAGGAACAGCGTGATCGACGGGAAGGCGACGAGGATTATGACCCGCACGATATCCGAGGTCACGAAATACATCACCGCCTTGTAGGTTTCGACCATGGGCGTGCTGCGGTCCATCGAGTTGATGACGAACAGGTTCATCCCCACTGGCGGGGTGATCAACCCGACCTCGACCACGATCAGAACGATGATCCCGAACCAGATCGCCGTTTCCTCGAAGGTCAGGCCGAAATCAAGCTGGCTGATGATCGGGAAGAAGATCGGCACGGTCAGCAGGATCATCGAGAGGCTGTCCATGACGCAGCCAAAGACGAGGTAAAGCGACAGGATGATCGCCAGGACAACCCAGGGGCTGTAACCGAGGCTGGTGACATAGCTGGCCAGTTCCTGCGGCACCTGCGTCAGCGCCAGGAAACCGTTATAGAACGCGGCACCCAGCACGATGAAAAAGATCATTGCCGTGGACCGGCCCGTGGCCAGGAAACTCTCGATCAGGGTCCTGAAATTCAACCCCCGATTGACCAGTGCAATCAGCCCGGTGCCTGCAGCGCCCACTGCCGCGCCCTCGGTCGGGGTGAACCAGCCAAGATAGATGCCCCCCACCACGAGCAGGAACACCAGAAGCACCGGCCACACGTCGGCGAGCGCCCGGAACCGATCGGCATAGGGAATGGGCGCCCGCGTCCCGGCGGCATCCGGATGGATGCGCACATAGATCGAGATCGTGATCATATAGCCGATCGCCGCCAGAACGCCGGGGATCAGGGCCGCGAGGAATAGCTTGGCAATGTTCTGCTCGGTCAGGATCGCATAGATGACAAGGATCACGCTTGGCGGGATGAGAATGCCCAGCGTTCCCCCCGCAGCCAGAGTCGCGGTGCTGAAACCTCCGGAATAGCCATAGCGGCGCAGCTCGGGCAAGGCGACCTGGCCCATCGTGGCCGCGGTGGCCAGGGACGATCCGCAGATAGATCCGAACCCGGCACAGGCCCCGACAGCGGCCATCGCCACCCCGCCGCGCCTGTGACCCAGCCAGGATTCCGCGGCCTTGAAAAGCGCCGTGGACATGCCGCCCAGCGTCGCGAAATGCCCCATCAGGAGGAACATCGGCACGATCGACAGGGAATAGCTCGAAAAGGTCGAATAGGTCTCGGTCTTGAGCCGTGACAGCGCCATGCTCCAGCCACCGGTGACAAAATAGAGCCCGAACAGCCCCACAAGAAACATTGCCAGGCCAATGGGCACCCGCAAGAAGATCATCAACAGAAGAACCGGAAACGAGGTCAGGCCAATTTCGAGATTGGTCAATGGTCCACCTCCGCGGCCGGAATTATGGTACGCATGGTCAGCAACTCGGCAATCCGCACCACGGCCATGTAAACGCCCACGATCGCCGCCACCACCGCGCCAATCAGGCTGACCAGATAGGACCACCAGATCGGAAACTGAAGCAGGAAAGTGGTCTCGTTATTCTGCATCTTCGATTCCATCCCCGCGGAAAGCCGCCAGGCAATCAGGATCAGAACAGCGGCAAACACGATGTCCACGACCATCTGGATCACCCGGTTGGCCCGCTTTGGCAAACGGGCAGTAAAGATGTCCACCGTCGCATGGCCCGCCGTGATCTGGCACAAGGGAATGAAGGCGAAAATGGCAAAGGCGACACCGGCCTCAACCAGTTCGTAGTCGCCCCAGACCGGCCCGACACCGGCATCCAGAAGCCAACGCGACAGGGCCGGCATGATGGTCTCCACCGGCTCCCAGTGCAGGAAAGTGTTGATCCCGCGCCCGAGGACCGAAACGCAGGTCAAAATAACCAGCGCGGTCAGCACGATCCCACCCAGAATCGCCATCAGACGTGCCAACCCGTTCATGAAACGGTGCATCATCGGCCCCTTTCACCTTGGTCAAACCTCTGACCTGCAGGCCGGGTGGACTTGCCGCCCCGGCCACGTCGCGTCAGTCCGGCCGACGCCTACTTGCTATATTTTTCCATCAGTTCGCGGGCCTGATCAATCCTGGCCTGGCCATCGATTCCCAGTTCCTCCATGTTCTCGATCCAGGCGGCATAAACCGGCTCGGCCGCCTCGCGCCAAACCGCGGTTTGCTCCTCGTCGAGGGTGATGATGTTATTGCCCCGATCAACAGCGATCTGGCGGGCGGGCGCATCGGCTTCTTCCATGAGGCGGCCGCCCATGGCCGAGAATTCGGCGCCCGAATTCTGGTCGATCACGGCCTTGAGATCATCAGGCAGGCTCTCGTATTTCGCCTTGTTCATCGCCACGACGAAGGTGATGTTGTAAAGTGCACCGCCGCTGAATTCGGTGTGGTTATCCACCAATTCCGCAATCTTGAGTGCCGACGTGACCTCCCACGGAATCGTGGTTGCGTCGATGACGCCCTTGGACAACGCTTCGGACACGGCCGGCACCGGCATGCCGACCGGCGTTGCGCCCAGCTGCGTCAGAAGCTGGTTCACCACGCGCGAGCCGCCCCGGATCTTCACGCCGTTGAGGTCTTCGGGATTCGTGATCGGCTCGCTGGAATGGATCAGGCCCGGCCCGTGAACCCACGTGCCCAGAACCTTCACGTCCTTGAACTCGGTATCCTTCATATGCTCGTTGAACATGTCCCAATAGGCACGGCTGGCCGCCTCTGCCCCGTTGGTGATGAACGGCAACTCGAACACCTCGGTCGAGGGGAAGCGGCCCGGCGTATAGCCCACAACCGTCCACACGATATCCGCCACACCATCGACCGCCTGGTCGTAGAGCTCGGGCGGCTTGCCACCCAGTTGCATCGACGGATAGCGGTCAATCTTGATCCGGCCGTCGCTCTCAGCCTCGATCTTGTCGGCCCACGGATCGAGAATCTGGCTCGGCACGGCGGCCTGGGCCGGCAGGAACTGGTGCAATGTAAGCGTCACGTCCTGTGCCATCGCCGGCGCGCCAAGCCCAAGGGCCATGGCCGTGCCGGCGGCGAGGCCAAGCAATCTGCGTTTCTTGATCATTTCGAGCTCTCCCTTGTCGTCTGATCTTGATTGTCGCCCTGTTATAATGCCGGGTTATTGGCCTTCATAATCACTCATGAGTGCGCGCGCCTCGTCGATAAGTGCCTGGCCGTCGATACCCTTTTCTTCGACGTCGGCGATCCATTCGTCATAGACCGGCCGGGCAAGCTCTTCCCAGTCTTTCGCATCCTCGGCGCTTATCGTGATGATGTTGTTGCCGCGATCCACCGCGACCTCGCGGGCCGGTCCATCGGCCTTTTCCATCGCGTCGCCGGCAAAGATCGAGAACTCGAGACCCGAGTTGGCGTCGATCACCGCCCGCAGATCATCTGGAAGGCTTTCGTACTTCGCCTTGTTCATCGCCAGAACGAAGGTCAGATTGTAGATTGCAGGGCCGTCGAACTCCGTATGGTTCCCGACCATCTCCGCCACACGCAGTGCGGTGGTCACTTCCCAGGGGATCGTGGCCCCGTCAAGAACGCCCTTGGAAAGGCCCTCGGGAATACCCGTCACGGGCATGCCGACGGGGGTCGCCCCGAGAATTTCCAGAAGCTGGTTCACCATCCGCGATCCGCCCCTGATCTTCATCCCGTTGAGATCGGACGGTTCGGAGACGGGTTCCTTGGTGTGCAACATCCCCGGCCCGTGCACCCAGGTGCCCAGGATCTTGACGTCCTTGAAATCCGTGTCCTTCATGTGCGTCTCGAACATCTGCCAATAGGCCGACGAGGCCGCACGCGCGTCGCTCACCATGAACGGCAGTTCGAACACCTCGGTGCGCGGGAACCGCCCTGGCGTGAACCCGTTCACCGCCCAGACGACATCGGCAACCCCGTCGATGGCCTGGTCGATCAATTCAGGCGGCTTGCCCCCCAGCGCCATGGCCGGGAACCGGTCGATCTTGATCCGCCCGTCCGAATCCGCCTCGACCTTGTCGGCCCAGACATCGAGTATCAGTTTCGGAACATTAGCCTGCGGTGGCAGAAACTGGTGCAGTTTGAGCGTCACCTCCTGCGCCTGGACGGCGAGCGCACTTCCCGCGATCATCGCGGCGGCCATCGCCCCGCGCGTCAAACCTTTCATGAAGTTCATCTTGGCTCCTCCCTCTGAGCTTGGTATCGCTTCGCCCGGCCCTCCCCGGCCCGGCGTGTTGCGGTCAGGCTTCGAAATCCGGCTGGTTCCTCGGATGCGCGCGCTCGAATTCCGGCAACGCGGTACAGTTCTCGTAAATCTCTCGCACACGCGACAGCCCGCTTATATCGACATCGAAACGTTCGGCTGAAAAGACCTGCGGCACAAGGCATATATCGGCCAATCCGGGTGTATCACCAAAACAAAACCGCGTGTCACCCGCCTGTTGCTGCAACAATTCCTCGCACGCCGCCAGCCCATCGCCCAGCCACCGCGCCAGCCATGCATTCTTCTGGTCCTCGCTCGCGCCCAGATCCGCTGTCAGGTAATTCAGCACTCGCAAGTTCTGAAGCGGATGAATCTCGCAGGCGATCACCTGCGCAAAACCTCTCTCCTGCGCCCGGGTGAAAGGGTCTCGCGACATGATCGGCGGATCGGGATATGTCTCGTCCAGCCACTCGATGATCGCCAGCGACTGGATGAGCGTCGCACCTTCATCGGTTTCCAGCGCCGGCACGAGCATTTGCGGATTGAGCTGGCGGAACGCATCGCCCTTTTGCATCCCGCTTTTCAGGTGAACGGGCCGAAATTCATACTCGATTCCCTTGAGATTGAACGCAATCCGACACCGATAGGATGACGAGCTTCGAAAATACCCATGAAATTTAAGCATGTGACGCCCTCCCCTTCTCGCTGCCCGCTCCGCAACCCGCAACAGCCCCCCAAGGCAGCGAAATGTAGTAAGCATGCATAGCGTTTTCATTGTAACTTGTAAACGCATGCGATTTACAACGTGCTTGAAGTCCCGCACGCATGTATCGTCAAATGGGCTGCCACCAAATGGCATAACCAAAAACCGACCGGTCGGTCAAGCAATTCAAGGCTGGGGTTGCAATACATAATGAAATTCGCATATGTTCTCCGGCACGCTCAATTTCAGGGATCGATCTCATGCGCATGACCCTTCTCGCCTCCGTTCTGGCGCTCATTCTCCCCGCTCTGGCCACGGCAGAGACCGAACACACGGTCCGTGAGACCAAGATCACCGAATGGAAGGCCGTGTTCGGCAAGGTCGAGGCGCGCGACAACGTCCCGGCCCGCGCGCGGCTCGGCGGCACCCTGGTCGAGATCGAGGTCACCGAAGGGTCCCCGGTGACAGAAGGTCAGCAGATCGGCACCATCGACGACGCCAAGCTTGACTTGCAACTCGAGTCGGTCGAGGCCCAGATCGACGTGCTCCGCTCTCAACTCGAGAACGCCCAGACCGAACTCACCCGCGGCGAAGACCTGCTTGCCCGCGGCGTCACCACCGCGCAAAGGCTCGACGCCCTGCGCACCCAGGTTGACGTTCTGACCAACCAGATCGAGTCGACCGAGGCCGAAAAACGCGTCATCGCGCAGCAGGAAGCAGAAGGGGCCGTGATCGCACCGATCTCGGGCCGGGTGCTCGACGTTCCCGTCACCCAGGGCTCGGTGGTCATGGCCGGCGAAGCGGTTGCCACGATCGGCGGCGGCGGATTCTTCCTGCGTCTTGCCGTGCCGGAACGCCACGCAGCCTTCCTCGAAGAGGGCGCCGACATCCAGATCGGTGACGTCGACGAGACCCGCACCGGACGCCTTGCCAAGGTCTATCCCCAGATCGAGAATGGCCGCGTCATCGCCGATGTCGAGGTCGAGGGCATGGATGCGCGCTATGTCGATGCCCGCGTGCTCGTGCGGCTTCCGGTGGGCGAAACCCGCGCCCTGCTGATCCCTGCCGAACTGGTTTCCACCCGCATGGGCCTCGATTTCGTCACGGTGCGAAAGGACGATGGCCCGGCACTGCGCGCCATCGTCCCGGGCCAGCATCACCTGATCGATGGTGTGGACATGGTCGAAGTGCTCTCGGGTCTCATGGCGGGCGAAACCGTCATTCCCTCGACAGCGGTCACCTACACCCCCAGCGAGGGCCACTGAAATGAGCGATCGACCTGAAAGCAAACCACTCGGCATCGCCGGGGGCCTGACCCGCGCCTTCATCCGCTCGCCCCTCACCCCGCTGATGATACTGGCCGCGCTGGCCGTGGGCCTGGTCGCACTCGTCTCGCTGCCGCGCGAGGAAGAGCCACAAATCTCCGTGCCTCTGGTCGATATCCACATAGAGGCCCCGGGCCTGCGCGCCGAGGACGCGGTCAAACTCGTGACCGAGCCGATGGAGACCATCGTGCAGGGTATCAACGGCGTCGAGCATGTCTATTCCCAGTCGATGGACGATTACGCCATGGTCACGGCGCGCTTTCTCGTCGGCACCCCGTCGGATGCGGCGATCCTGCGGGTGCATGACAAGATCCGCGCCAACATGGACCGCATCCCCGTGGGCATCGACGAACCGCTGATCGTTGGGCGCGGTATCGACGACGTGGCCATCGTTGCGCTGACGCTGTCGGCGAAACCCGGCGAAACCGGGGTCAACGCCAATGACATCACCCGCATCGCCCGTGAATTGCAGGTCGAACTGGCCAAGTCCGACAATGTCGGGCTGACCTATCTTGTCGGCGACAGCCCCGAGGCGATCCGCATCGCCCCCGACCCCGAACGCCTCGCCCTCTATGGCGTGACCCTGCAACAGCTCGCCGGCAAGGTGGAAATGGCGAACAAGGCATTTTCGACCGGGTCGATCCGCGATGAGGGCGAACAGATCGCGCTTGTCGCGGGCCAGACCCTGCGCGCACCCGCCGAGATCGGCAACCTGCTTCTGACGTCCCGCGACGACCGCCCGGTCTATGTCCGCGACGTGGCCGACATCTCCTATGTGCCCGACACCTCGGACAAGCTGGTGTCCAATGTCATCAAGGACGCCGACGGCAATATCCATCGCACCCCCGCCGTTACACTGGCCATCGCCAAGCGCGCGGGCGCCAACGCCGTGAACGTGGCCCAGGACATTCTCGACCGCGTCGAGATGCTGGAAGCCGATCTCATCCCCTCGACGATGCACCTCGACATCACCCGCGACTATGGCGAGACGGCCAACGAAAAGGCCAATGAACTGCTTTTCCACCTTGGCCTTGCCACCGTCTCGATCGTGTTCCTCGTGCTTCTCGCCATCGGGTGGCGCGAGAGTATCGTGGTCGCGGTGGTGATTCCCGTCACCATCCTGCTCACCCTCTTCTCGGCCTGGATCATGGGCTACACGCTCAACCGCGTGTCGCTTTTCGCGCTGATCTTCTCGATCGGGATCCTCGTCGATGACGCCATCGTCGTGATCGAGAACATCGCTCGCCACTGGGCCATGAGGGACAAGGCGACCCGCGTCGAAAAGGCGATCCGCGCCGTGGCCGAGGTGGGCAATCCCACCATCGTCGCCACGCTTACCGTGGTCGCGGCCTTGCTGCCGATGCTCTTCGTCTCGGGGCTGATGGGTCCCTACATGTCGCCGATTCCGGCCAATGCCTCGGCGGCGATGATCTTTTCCTTCTTCGTCGCGGTGATGATCACGCCGTGGCTCATGGTGAAATTCGCAGGCTCTGCCGATATGTCCGCCCATGCCGGCGACGATCCCCACGGTGGCCACCATGGCGGCATTCTCGGTCGCATCTACACCGTCGTCGCCAAGCCGATCCTCAAGACCCGCAGCGGCGCGCTGGCCTTCCTGCTGTTGACCGCGGCCGCCTCCTTCGGTTCGCTGGGCCTGCTCTATACCAAGGATGTCACCGTCAAGCTGCTGCCCTTCGACAACAAGTCCGAGCTCTCGGTGGTGATCGACCTGCCCGAAGGTGCCTCGGTCGAGGCAACCGACGCCGTGGCACAAGACGTTGCCACCGCCGTTCTGGACCTGCCCGAGGTGATCTCGGCACAGACCCACGCGGGCGCTGCGGCGCCGTTCAACTTCAACGGGCTGGTGCGGCACTACTACCTGCGCGACCAGCCCCAGATGGGCGACGTGCAGATCAACCTTGCGGCCAAGCACCACCGCGACCGCTCCAGCCACGACATCGCGCTGGAAATCCGCGAGCGTATCCTCGCGCTCGACCTGCCCGAGGGCACCACTCTCAAGACAGTCGAGCCGCCCCCCGGCCCACCGGTAATCGCCACGCTTCTGGCCGAGATATACGGCCCCGATGCCGAGACCCGGCGCGAAGTGGCAGGCAAGGTGCGCGACGCGTTCGATGCCGTGCCCTTCATCGTCGATGTCGATGACAGCTTCGGCGTGCAGCCGCGCCGGATGCGGGCCACGATCTCGAGCGACCAGCTCGAATTCCACCAGGTTCAGGAACAGGACGTGTTCGATACGCTCGCCATCCTCAACGGCGGCATGACCGTGGGTTATTCGCACCGCGAGGACGGCCGCCGCCCGATCCCGATCCAGGTCGCGCGCGACAAGTCCGACCGCGTGCTCGACGAGCGTTTCCTTTCCACCCCGATCCCGGCCAATGTCCTGCCCGGCGCGCGCGGCGTCGTCGAACTGGGCGACGTGATCGAGATCCGCGAGGAACGCGCCTCGCACCCGATCTTCCGCCACAACGGGCGCTATGCCGAAATGGTCATGGCCGAGCTTGCCGGCGATTTCGAGGCGCCGCTCTATGGCATGCTCGCCGTTTCCGACGCGCTCGACGCGATGGACTGGGACGAGGGCACCAAACCCGCGATCCGCCTCAACGGCCAGCCCGAGGACGACCGCGCCGTGACCCTGCTCTGGGACGGGGAATGGGAGGTGACATGGATCACCTTCCGCGACATGGGCGCGGCCTTCGCGGTGGCGCTCCTGGGCATCTATATCCTTGTCGTCGCACAATTCGGCAGCTTTCGCCTGCCGCTGGTGATCCTCACACCGATCCCGCTCACGTTTCTCGGCATCATGGCCGGGCACTGGCTCTTCGGGGCGCCGTTCTCGGCCACCTCGATGATCGGCTTCATCGCGCTGGCGGGGATTATCGTGCGCAACTCGATCCTGCTGGTCGATTTCATCCGCCACGAAGGCGGCCCCGACACGCCGCTAATCGAAACGCTGCTCGCGGCGGGCGCGATCCGGTTCAAGCCGATCCTGCTCACCGCCATCGCCGCGATGATCGGCGCCGCGGTGATCCTGCCCGACCCGATCTTCCAGGGCCTCGCGATCTCGCTGCTCTTCGGGCTGCTCAGTTCGACCCTGCTCACCGTGCTCGTCATCCCCGCGATCTACCGCGTGTTCAAGGATTGAGGGAAACCGATGGCGCCACACATTGATCTGTTTGTCGAGGACAGGCCAGGCTGGTAATTGGGTTGGGCCAACCCTTCGAACACGATGGGTGGTTGATCGACCATGGTTAATTGCAGGGGCTTACTGATCGATGGAATTGATCACCCATTCCCCCTTCGCCGAAATCGCGGCGCTTCTGGTCATGGCCGCCGTGATCGGCTTTCTCGGGATCATCCTGCGGCAGCCCCTGATTGTCAGTTTCATCGCGGTCGGGCTGATTGCCGGCCCCTCGGCACTCGATGTCGTGCACTCGGACGAGCAGATAAGCCTGCTCTCGCAGCTTGGCATCGCGGTGCTACTGTTTCTCGTCGGGATCAAGCTCGACGTGAAGCTCATCCGTTCGCTCGGGGCGGTATCGCTCCTGACCGGGCTCGGTCAGGTCGCCTTCACGTCGATCTTCGGCTACCTGATCGGGCTCTCGCTCGGGCTCGGTCATGTCACCAGCCTCTATGTCGCTGTGGCGCTGACCTTCTCCTCGACCATCATCATCGTGAAGCTGCTGTCGGACAAACGCGAAATCGACAGCCTGCACGGGCAGATCGCGCTGGGTTTCCTGATTGTGCAGGATCTTGTCGTGGTGCTGGCGATGATCGTGCTCTCGGCCATCGGGATCGGTGCCGGGGCCGACGGCCATGGGGGCGGATCGGTGCTTTCGGTGCTTGTGTCGGGCGTCGCAATGGTGGGGCTTGTCATCCTGTTCGTGCGTTACGTCGCCAACCCGCTGACAGACCGTCTTGCGCGTGCACCGGAACTTCTGGTCATCTTCGCCATCGCCATGGCCGCCATGTTCGCGGCAATCGGCGACATCGTGGGCCTCGGCAAGGAGGTGGGCGGCCTGCTGGCGGGCATCGCGCTCGCCTCGACACCCTATCGCGAAACCATCGCCGCGCGCCTCGCGCCCCTGCGCGACTTCCTGCTGTTGTTCTTCTTCATCGCGCTCGGCTCGGCGCTCGACCTGTCGCTTCTGGGTGCGCATGTGACCGGCGCCGTCATCTTCTCGCTCTTCGTGCTGATCGGAAACCCGCTCATTGTCCTGGTCATCATGGGCGCTTTGGGCTATCGCAAGCGCACCGGCTTTCTCGCCGGTCTCACCGTGGCGCAGATCAGCGAGTTCTCCCTGATCTTCGTTGCCATGGGCGTGTCGCTCGGCCACGTTGAGGACGACGCGCTCGGCCTCGTCACCATGGTCGGCCTCGTGACCATCGCGGCCTCGACCTACATGATCACCTATTCGCACTGGCTTTACGCGCTGTTCGAGCCAATGCTCGGCATTTTCGAACGCAAGGGCACGCCACGCGAACCCTCCGAGGCCGGGGCACACCAGCACGACACTTTCAAGGTGATCATTTTCGGGCTGGGCCGCTTCGGCACCGCGATCGGCATGCGCCTGCAAAAACGCGGCATCCCCGTGCTGGGGGTGGATTTCAATCCGCAGGCGGTGCGGCGCTGGCGCGAGATGGGGCTCGAGACCGAATTCGGCGACGCCACCGATCCCGAATTCATCAACGATCTGCCGCTATCGGATGCCGAATGGATCGTCTCGACCGTTCCGATCCACCCGACCGGTCTGAGCCACGAGGACACGCGCACCACGCTGATCCAGTTGACCCGTGCCACCGGCTTCCGC